>FR884124.1:18202-18957 GCA_000435975.1 Oscillibacter sp. CAG:241
TGGGCATCGCTGGCAGCGGCGTGGGACAGCCCGTGCTCCAGCAGCCACAGGGCGGTATCCTGTGCCCGGCGGCCCAGACGGCCCAGAACGCTGCCCTTGTTCAGCTGGATGACAATGCCCCGCCGGAACCAGCCCTCAAGCCGCGCGGGGTCGCGCTGGACGGCATTGTACCGCTCCGGATGGGCGGCCACGGGAACCAGGCCCCGGTGGCGGATGTCCCGGAAGCACCGCTCCATAAACTCCGCGGACTCGTCAAAATAAAATTCCACCAGCAAATACCGGCTCCCGCCCAGGGTCTGGAGCTGCCGCTGGTCCAGCAGCCGGGGCAGCTCCGGAGTGCAGAACACCTCGGCCCCCGGGTGAATGCGCAGGGGGATGCCCTCCGCGTCCAGGGCCTGCTGCAGCCGGGAGAAGGCCGCACGCAGGGAGGCGGAGCGGTAATTCTTGGGCCCGTTCCCCGGCAGATTGCAATGGGGCGTGGCGATGATGTCCGTGACGCCGGAATCCGCCGCCATCCGGGCCATCTCCAGCGAGTCCTCCATGGACGGGGCCCCATCGTCCACCCCCGGCAGAATGTGACAATGGATATCCACCATATCCGGTCCCTCCCCTCCTGCGAAAGCATGATACGCGAAATTATAATCAAGTATAGCACATTCCCCCCGGGTTTTCAAGTCGAAGAAGGGCGAATCCCGTCTGAGGCGCATTGCGCGTTTTCTGTAGGTTTGTCAAACATATTGGACAGAGAACTCCGC
>FR884125.1:0-8068 GCA_000435975.1 Oscillibacter sp. CAG:241
GGTCTCGCCGCAGGTGCGGCAGACCTCGTCCCCGGTATAGCCGTCCTCCGTGCAGGTAGCCGCCCTGGCGTTCTTCAGTGCCGTGTCATGGCCCGCGGCGGGGATAGACTCCGTCTTGGTGTCCGTATAGGTCCGGCCCTCCAGCGTCACTGTGGCGGTATATGTCCGAACGCCGTCGGTGACACAGCCTGGAGCGGTGGTAACTTCGCTGGCAACATCGGCCGTCAGCGTCTCCACATGACCGGCATCCCTGGAGCAGGCAAAGACAGCCTGGGCAGCGAAGCCGGTCCACTGCCACCGGGGCTGACCCCAATCGTGGCCCAGAGCCGTTCCGACAGCGGTAAACACCTGGTTATCGTCGGTGCTGACCAGACCGCAGACGCAGCTGAGATAATATACTGCGTCATGGGTGCAGTCGGCGGGAGTCTTCAGGGCCTGAGGCAGGATCATCTGCTGGTCGAACACATGAACGTGCTGCTTGGCCCAGTGGGCGGTGTAGCTGCGGTCACCGGTGCTGCCGGCAGGGATGACCACGGTCAGGTTATCCGCCCCCGTCAGGCCCGTGCCGCTCCAGCCGGTGAAGTCATAGCCCTCCCGGGTGGGATTCACCAGGGTGATGGCAGCGGACTCCACGCTGTACCCGGTGGGATTGCCGTCGGCCGTTCCGCCATCCAGGTCATAGGTGATGGTGTACGGGATCAGCTGCCATGCGGCGGTAAGGGTAGCGCTGGCCACCGCATCGCTCTGGACCAGGCCGCTGTAGGTGTCGTTGTCTGCCACCGGCCTGCTGCCGTACATCCAGTTCAGAAAGGTATAGCCGGGCCGGGTGGGGTCGGACACGCCTGCCAGAACATAGTCGTTCCAGCCCAGGCTTCTGCTCTGAGGCGTGCTGCCGTCGCCCGGGTCATAATACACGGTGAAGGTCTTGGCCGTAAACACCGCCTTCACGGTGACGGCTCCGGCGGGCATAAGAAATCGGTTGTCGGTGATGGTCACATCGCCTTTGACCACCTCCCAGTGATCGAAGGCGTATCCCGGTGCGGGGACGGCGGTGAGGGTGATCTCGGTGCCCGCCACCGCAGTTTCGGGGGACGCAGACGCCGTGCCGCCGCCTTCGGTCTCTACCGTAACGTCATAGGTCACCAGGGGTGCGTCGCTGACCAGGTACAGCCTCTGGTCATCCTTATACTCCACGTAGGCATTGGCGTCATCCGCGAAAAAGTAATTCGCGTAGTCTTTTTTGTAACTATTAGAAAATGCCACGGGGTATCTGATATTCGCGGTGGTAACGCCGATGGACGCGCCTTTGGACATGTCGATCTCGATGGTCAGCGTCTTGCCGGAGGGCAGATACACATTGTTGGCCTTGCCGGAAACCGTGTTGTTCTGCACGAGAGGCTTGTTTCCGACCCTCAGCTGGCCGCTGTTGCTGGGGTTGATATAAATGCCGCCGCCATTGCCGCTGGCTTTGTTATTCTCGATCTTACCGCCATAGAGTTGGCAGACCGAGCCGGTGCGGTAAATATATACGCCGCCGCCGTTGCCGGTGGCCGTATTGCCGGAGATCTCGCCGCCTTGCATAATCAGCCATGACGGCTCCTGATTCAGATAGATGGCGCCGCCGTCGCCGCTGGTGTTTCCGGTGATCTTGCCGTCATAGAGGAAGAACTGACAGTCCTTGTCAAACACATGAACCGCGCCGCCCTCTGAATTGGCCCTGTTGTCGGAGATCTCGCCGCCCCGCATGTAGAACATTGTCGACTGATTAGAATCTTGGCGCAGGCAGATGGCGCCGCCCCAGCGGCTGGCGGTATTGCTGTTGATCTTCGCGCTGCCGGAAATGTTGATCTCGCCCCAGCCCATCAGAATGGCGCCGCCGTCCAGACTGGAGGAGTTGCCGGTGATCTGCGCGCTGCCGGAAATGTTGATCTTCCCGTTGCCGCGCATATAGATGGCGCCGCCGCCGGCATCGTTGCTGTTCATGGTCGCTGTATTGCCGGAGATGGTGCCGCCGGTCATATTGATGGTCCCGCCGGTGGTGGAGAAGAAGGCGCCGCCGTTCTTGGCGGTGTTATTCTTGATGGTGCCGCCGTACATATTGAAAGTGCCGCCGGTGGTGTTCGGCATGTTTGCATTGAATTTCCGGAAAATGGCACCGCCGTAGTTCTTGCCGTTGTTGCCGGAGATTTCGCCGCCGTACATATTGAATATGCACTGCTGGTCATCCAGAGCGATGGCTCCGCCGCCGCCTTTGCCGGTGACTTTGCCGCCGGTGAGCTTGCCGCCGAACATATCCAGCGTGCTGGTATAAAGGTAAATGCAGGCACCGCCCCAGACACTCTGCGTCGCACCCTTGAAGGTGCCGCCGCCCCGACAGTCACAGAGGACAAGCCGGCCGCCGTTTTTGACCTGAATCTTGGCTGTGCCGTTGCTGGCAAGGGTCTTGCCGTTCAGGCACAGATATAGTGTTTTGCCATCCACCGTCAGATGGCCGCTGAGGGTGGCGTTCCCCGTCAGATAGACATAGGCGGCTCCGTTGGCATAGGTAATGCCGGAGGTGCCGTTCCACGGCTGATAGGTCACGTCCGTGTGGCCGGTATGATCGCCGGCGGTGACGTCTCCGCCGCAGATGCAGTGGCTGTGGCCGCCGTCGGCCAGGGCCGGAAGCGGCAGCAGCGTCAGCACCGCCACCAGGCAGAGCAGAAGGCTGAGCAGTCGTTTCTTCATTGAATTGTCTCCTTTCCTTTTGTCCTCATTTGTCCTCACGTTGTCCTCACGTTGTCCCGGCTTGTCCCGGGCTGTCCCCGCCCTGTCCCGGTGCGGTATCCGGCAGGGAGAACTCAAAATGCATGGCCAGAGTCCGGAACAGCTCCCCCATGACCCGCTCGGCAATGGCGCGGATGTTCAGCCCCTCGATGAACCGGATGGCTCCCTCCACCTCCGCCTCCGGGACCCGGTACGCCCGCAGGCTCATGGTCAAAAACATCCGCAGCTTTTTCTCCAGGGTCAGCTCCCCGTCACAGGGGTGGGCCATATAGCTGCGCATGATGCCCGCCGAGCCGATCTCCATGGCATAGAAATCCCGGGCCGTCAGCTCCGGCTGATAGGGCCCGAAGATCTGGTACAGCTCCTTGGCCGTCTCCCGAAAGATATAGTCCGAGGCCTCCTTCTGGGTATATGCCTCGATATAGATCTCCCGCAGGTTCTCATTGAGCTCCGTCAGGGTCATCTGGATGGCGGTCTCCACAGCGTAGACATACACCGGCGGCAGCTGGGCTCCCGCCGTGGTGCGGGCCATGGCGAACTGGTTGGAAAACATGAACTCCACCAGCTCCGTCAGGACCCCGTCCTTGGCCCGGAAAATGTTCTGGAAAATGCTGTTGGATACCGACGCCTTATGAACGATTTCGGAAACGGTGGTTTTCTTGTACCCCTGTTCCAGAAACAGCTTCACGCACACGGTGAGGATCCGCTTTTTAGCGGGCAGGCTGGCACTGGTAATGGTCGTGGGGATCACATCCTTTCTATGCATTATGGCATGCATGCCATAATTGTATCAGATGTTTCCGGAAAAGGCAATAGGGGGGGCAGAAAAATATACATTCCTATTGCGGCCGGCGGGAACCTTCTCCGCCGGCCGCCGTCTAAAGAAGTAAAAAGGGGGCGACGGCCCCGGAAAAGGAGGAACAACGCATGAAAAAGCTATTGCGCATGATCTGCCTGACCCTGGCCCTGTGTATGCTGGCCGGGTGCGGCGCAGGAGGGGCGCAGCCCACGCCCTCCGGGGCTTTTCGCCAGACCGGCGAGGCGGTAGAGCCTGCCACAGCTCAGGAGCTGGCGGCCTGCCAGCTGGCGGCGGCAGACTATCCCGACTATCCCCAGCGGCCCGGCATGGAGGACTACACCGACAGCCAAGGGAACATGGACATGGACGCATATGACGCGGCCATGAGCGCCTATCAAGGAATCCTGGCCAAGCTGGGGAAGCTGTCCGCCAAGCCGGATATCCCGGCGGTGCGGGACTTTGCCGCCGATACATCCCTGCGGCTGCTGGCCGGAGAGACGGAGAACGCCGTGTATTCGCCGGTGAGCCTGTATCTGACCCTGGCCATGCTGGCGGACCTGAGCGGCGGCGACACGTCCCGGCAGGTGCGGCAGCTGCTGAACCTCCAGGACCCGGAGGCCCTGCGCCAGCAGGTGCAGCAGCTGTGGATGGCCCTGTACTGCGACAACGGCATCACCACCTGCCGTCTGGCGGGGTCGGCATGGGTGGCCCAGGGCAGCACCGTCCACCAGGCGGCGCTGGACAGCCTGGCAGGAGTCCACCGGTGCGGCGTGTATCAGGCAGCCATGGGCACCCAGGAGGCAAACCGGGCCATTGCTGCCTGGCTGGACCAGCAGACCGGCGGTCTGCTCCAGGGAGATACCGGCTCCATCCGGACCAGTCCCATGGAGCTGCTGCGGCTGTACAGCACCGTGTACTTCAAGGACGGCTGGCTCCAGGAGTTCGCAAAGGAGGATACGTATCCCCAGAAGTTCCGCCCGGCCTCCGGCAGCGCGGTGACGGCGGACTTCATGCACCGGGAGGATGATGCGGCCCGATATCTCCGGGGCCGGGGATATCAGGCGGCGTCCCTGCCCTTGCAGGGAAATATGCAGATGATCGTGGCCCTGCCGGATCAGGGCCGCAGCACGGCGGACCTGCTGAGCCGCCAGGGTCTGCTGGAGGAGCTGACAAGCATGGAGGACCGGCATTGCGTCCGGTGGTCCGTGCCCAAGTTCGACGTACACAGCTCCATGGACCTGGCAGAGCTGCTGCAGGACATGGGCGTTACCGACGCCTTTGACAAGAGCAAGGCCGACTTCTCTCCCCTCAGTGATGAGGCGGCGGTGCTGGCCGGGATCATGCAGGCCGCCCGGGTGAAGGTGGACGAGGACGGCGTGGAGGGCGCCGCCTACACCGAGGCCATCGTGGATCTGAAATGCGCGGCGGCTCCCGGCGCAAAGCCGGTGGAGATGTGCCTGGACCGTCCCTTCGTGTTCGTGGTGGCCACCTCCGACGGCATTCCCCTGTTCGTGGGTACGGTGCAGTCGGTGTAAACGGTGTAATCAAAACCTCCGGCTAAGCCGGAGGTTTGCAGCCTGTCAAAAATCCTTTTTACAAGCGGAAGAGTTCCTGATTTCATCAGAAATCAGGAACTCTTTTCCCGTTGTATTACATTTTCTCCGGGGCGGTGCAGCCGATGAGGGTCATGGCATTTTTCAGCACGGACCGGGCGGTGTCCGCCAGCTTCAGCCGGGCCAGCAGTACCGGGCGCTCCTCGCCCTTGATGCGGCAGGCGGTATAGAACCGGTGGAAGTCCCCGGCCAGCTCCGTCAGATAGCGGTTGATGTGGCTGGGGTCGTAGTCCCGGGCAGCCAGACGCACCACCTGGCTATAGGAGGCGATCTTCTTGATGAGGGCCTGTTCCGTCTCGCCGGACAGCAGGGTGAAGTCCACATCCGCCGCGTCGGGGACGGTGTATCCCTCCGCCGCCAGGGCCTTCAGCAGGGTGCAGATCCGGGCGTAGGCATACTGCACATAATACACCGGGTTCTCGCTGTCCTCCCGGACGGCCAGTCCCAGGTCAAATTCCATCTGGGTCTCGGGCTTGGCGTTGAAGAAGTAGCGGCAGGCGTCCACAGGGACCATATCCAGCAGATCCGTCAGGGACACGGCCTTGCCGGTGCGCTTGGACATGCGCACCACCTGGCCGTCCTGCACCAGCTTCACCAGCTGCATCAGCACGATGTCCAGCCGGTGCTCACCGTCCAGACCCAAAGCGTCCATGGCGCCCTTCAGCCGGGCCACATGGCCGTGATGGTCCGCGCCCCAGACGTTGATGACCTTGTCGAAGCCGCGAACGGCGAATTTGTTCCGGTGATAGGCGATGTCGGCGGCAAAATAGGTGTAAAACCCGTTGGCGCGGCGCAGCACATCATCCTTCAGACCCAGCTTCTCGATATCTGCATCGGACTTGCCGGCCTTTTTCAGATTTTCCGCCAGGATCCGGCTGGTGTGCAGCCACAGGGCCCCGTCCTTCTCGTAGGTGAAGCCCAGATCCGTCAGCGCCCGGACGGAGTCGGCCACATAGCCGCTCTCATGAAGGCTGGACTCAAAAAACCACTGGTCGTACTGAATGCCGTACCGGGCCAGGTCCCGCTGCATCTTGGGGATGTTGTTGTCCAGGCCGAACCGGGCCAGCGCATCGTGGCGGGTCTTTTCGTCGCAGTCCAGGTACTTGTCCCCTTCCTTCTCATAGAAGGCGCGGGCCAGCTCCCGGATATCGTCACCGTGGTAGCCGTCCTCGGGGAATTCCACGGCGTCCTCGCCCTTGATGATCTGGAGATACCGGGCCTCCAGGCTCTTGGCAAATTTCTCGATCTGGTTGCCGGCGTCGTTGACATAGAACTCCCGCCACACGTTGGCCCCGGACTTCTGCAGCACGGAGGCCAGGGTGTCGCCCAGGACGCCGCCCCGGGCATTGCCCATGTGCATGGGGCCCGTGGGGTTGGCGGATACGAACTCCACCATGATCTTCTGACCCTTCAGGGTGTCGTTGCAGCCATAGTCCGCGCCCTCGTGCTCCACGCAGGCCACGGTATCCCGGAACCACTTGTCCCCCAGGCGGAAATTCAGAAAGCCGGGACCGGCCATCTCCACGGAGGTGAAGTAGGACCCTGCCAGGTCCATGTGGTCCATCAGAATCTGGGCCACCTGGCGGGGGTTCTTTTTCAGGGCCTTGGCGGCGGCCAGGCAGAAGGTGGTGGTATAGTCGCCGTTGGCGGTGTCCTTGGGGATCTCCACCGACGGGGTCACGGCCACGTCCTCCGGCAGCAGCCCCTGGGCCGCGGCCTTGCCATAGGCGGCAACGGTCAGGTCCAGCACCTGGTCCTTGGCGTTTTGGATCATATTCATGGTGATGCTCTCCTTATGTTTCTTTTGTGATTCGTATAGTCAGCTGCATCCGGCTCAGAGGCAGTCCCCGGTCCAGCAGCGTATAGGCAAGGTTGATGCAGCCCTCCGGTCCCTCCAGGGAAAAGTCCAGCATCTGGGTCCGGGCAGTAACGGTAAGCCCCATGGGCAGACGCGCCTGCGTCTCGTGCGCCGGGTCCAGGGGCAGGCCGTAGCCGTCTGGCCCCAGGGTCCACAGGATGGCCCGCCGGGGCTCCTCCGTCAGGCGGATGCGGGAGGCAATGGCGGCGCCATTTTCCCGGCAGGCGGCGCTATAGGGCAGGTCCCACCCGGCGGCGGTCCGCCGCAGGGTCCCGCTGCCGTCATAGTGCAGCCTCTCGCTGCCGCCGTCAAACAGGCTGCGGCTGGTGACGGCAATGTGAACGGCTCCCTCCACGGCTCAGTACCGGTCGATATCCACCGGCCGCACCGGATGGCTAAGTGTCTCCCGCAGGAAGTACGACGCCAGGGCGCCGAAATCCTCCGGCTGGTCGCTGGCGCACAGGGTAGCCTGACCGGTCTGCTTCTCCGGGGCCAGCAGGTCCATGGACCGCAGGGTGCGCTTCAGCTCCCAGGCTCCTTCCTCACTGGCATTGATGAGGGTGACGCCGGGACCCATGATATCCCCGATGATATCCGTCAGCAGGGGATAGTGGGTGCAGCCTAAGATCAGGGTATCCAGTCCCTCCTGCCGCAGGGGCTCCAGATACTCCCGGGCCACCGTTTCGATGACCGGATCGCCCCGGCGGAAGCGGCCGTTTTCCACCAGCGGCACAAACAGCGGGCACGCCCGGGCCGTGACGGCAACATCCGGGTCCAGCTCCTGCAAAATCCGCTGATACGCGCCGCTGCGGACGGAGGCGGCGGTGGCGATGAGGCCCACCCGCTTGTTCCGGGTCACGGCCGCCGCCCGGCGGCACGCAGGCTCCACAACGCCCAGGATGGGGATGTCGCTCTCCCTCCGCAGCTGGGGCAGCGCCGTAGTGGACACGGTGCCGCAAGCCACCAGAATGGCCTTGATGTCAAAGGTGCGCAGAAAGCGCACGTCCTGCCGGGCGTATTTCAGCAGGATTT
>FR884125.1:8079-39788 GCA_000435975.1 Oscillibacter sp. CAG:241
TCCGGCCGGGCGTATTGCGGCAGGATTTCTCCCGAGCGCCCGCCGTAGGGCACACGGGACGTGTCGCCGAAGTATATAATGTTTTCAGAGGGCAGCAGACGCCGCAGCTCCCGCACCGCCGTCAGGCCCCCCAGGCCCGAGTCAAAAACCCCGATGGGGCGAGTATCCATACATCCACCTCCTGATTCTCATAACTAATCAATTATACTATGGAACGACCGGATACTCAAGTCAAAATTTGGGGAGTTTCCCCGGTATTTTCAGTGGTTTTTTCCGCCTGAGTCTGCTATACTGTGCATAAAGACGCAGCGCTCCGGCCAGATGGAGGTGTTTTTTATGGAGATCAAGCTGACAGAGAAACAATTCCGGCGGTTGCTGGACCTGGTGTATATCGGCAACTGGGTGCTTAACTCCACCCGGGGCGACGACCGCATCCGGCAGTATGACCAGGTGGAGAGCCTGATCTTTTCCTATTGCCTGAGCCACGGCATGGCGGGGCTGACGGAGCTGTATCAGGGGGAGCTGATCCCCTCCCGGGCCTTTGCCGAGGGCGGCATCCATGAGGCCATCATGGCCTATGAGGACAACACGTTCTTTGAAATTCTGGCCCAGGAGCTGGCCCTGCGGGACATGGACGATCCCCCTATTACCGAGGAGAACTATGACGAGGTCATGAGCCGGATGGACGAATATCTGGGAGAATTTGAGCGGCACGGCACCGACAACATCACCGTGGATATGGAATAATGATCTGAACAGGCTGATACTCCCTTGTGCTGCGGCACAAGGGAGTATTTTTTGCGGTCAGAACAGGTCCAGCCCATTGTCCAGATACAGGGCCTCCCGGACATGAATGTGGTATGGGGGCCGGGTCAGATAGTGCAGCAGAAACTCCAGCAGCAGAGCGCTGCCCAGGCTCCGGCCCTCGATCTTGAATTGGGAAAAGCCCATGGGCAGATACGTGCTCCGGATGTCGTCCACCCCGATGAAGCCGGGATTCTCCATGGCCTGGGAAAAGCGATAGCCTCCGGCGGCGTCCGGGGATGCGCAGCGGTGGACCGGGCCGCCCTCTCCCAGATTTTCCCGGCTGACGGCCTCATAGCAGGCCCGCCGCTCCCGGCAGCCGAAATCACAGCACTCGTTGCACAGAAATTCTACCTTGTCCCGCAGCGCCTGGGGCAGGGTATCCAGCCGGTCAAAGGCCCGGTTCAGCCGAAAATCCGGTACCACGCAGCGAAACTCCGGCCGCTCCAGCTCCCGCCGCAGAGCGGCAAAATCTGTAAGCACCTTGGTGGTGGATGAAACAAGATACAGCTCCGGATACACGCTGCGCAGGTGCTCCAGCAGCAGCTCCGAGTGGACGATGACGCCGTTTTGCGGACCTGCGCTTCCGGCAAACAGGCGGCACAGCCGGTTGCAGCCCCGATCCGCCAGGTGCTCCGGCCGCAGCAGGGAATTGCTGAAGGTCAGCCGGGCGGAAATGCCGTACTCCCGGGTCAAAGCCAGGACGTCCCGGGGATCGCAGTTCCCGGACCCGATCCGTCCGCCGCCCCAAAGGCAGCCCTCCGGCGCGCCATACAGAGATGCAATATCGCACCAATCGTAAAAATATTCCCGGTGCCGCCGGTACAGCGGCAAAAACGCCCGGTAAAAATCGTAAAACTCAAAAAGCCCCGGCAGGTGATAGTGGGCAACGGCGGCATCAGGCATGGCAGAGTGCTCTCCTTTCATCCGGTCACTCCGTCCTCATAGCGCAGCAGCCCGCGCTTTATGGACTCCGAAAGGATAAAGTGTTTTTCGCCCACCTTCGGAAAGCGTATGGTAACGACGGGGTCCTTGTAGGCCGTAATACGCCCCGGTCCAAAGACCGTGTGGACCACGCTCCGCCCCGCGATCGCTCCGGCAGCCGAAACCCCCTCTTTCCGGACGGCGGGCTTTTCCGGAAGCCTTTGCAGGAGCCTTCGCTGGTCGTACATCTCACCCACGGTCAGAAGCTGCATCTCCCCGCCGGAGTATTCAACGAGGCACCGTCCCTGGCAGCAGGCCAGAACCGTTCCGCGGCCCTTCCGGGCGTGGTGATACGGCTTTCCGCAGGGGTCGATCTCCACGGAGCCGAACACGTCGTCAGCCTCCGATGTCTCCACGGGCAAGTCCTTCTGCAATTCCCGGATAAAGGAGGATTCCCGGTCCAAGCAGGAGAACAGGAACAGATGATCCTTCGCCCGGGTCATAGCCACATAAAAGATCCTGCGTTCCTCCTGGTACAGCCGCTGATCCTCCGGTTCCTTGGGGTCGGCCGCAGGCAGAATGCCGTCCAGCACATCCAGCAGATATACGGTGTCGTATTCCAGCCCCTTGCTGGAATGCACGGTGGACAAAAGCACGCCGGCGTCGGGCGCCGCCGGGGGCCGGGTCACCAGGTCCCGCAGGTACGCCAGGCGGTCCGTCAGCCCGTCCAGGCTGGGCTCCTGCGCCGCCAGCAGGCGGAGGATCTCAAACCGGTTGCCGTCCAGCTGCTGCCGCTCCACATAGTCCCGGTAGCGCAGCTCCTGCCAGATGCAGTCCAGGCCGCGCTGTGCCGGGTCCGTCAAAAGCCGGGGCAGCAGGCTGATCAGGCCGGTCACGCTGTCCCGCACGAATGTGGGCAGCTGCGGAAAGCGCAGCAGCTCCTGCAGAATGGGCTTTCCGGAGGCGGCGCTTTTTTCGCAGGCGAACTCCGCCTCTTTTTTGGAGATCCCGCCGCCCAACTTATAATAGATACGCAGGAATACCTCCGCATTTTGCCCGTCGTGGGCAAAGGCGATGATATCCAGAATGTCTGTGACCAGCCGGTGGGTAAAGAATGTGTCGTCCGTCTGGCGGCAGCGATAGGGTATCCCGCGCCGGTCCAGCAGGTCGATCAGCGGCAGGACACTGTCGTTGTTGCGGTACAGGACGGCGATTTGTCCGTCGGAGTGCGCCGCCGCGTGAATGAGCCACGCGTATTGGGCAGCACGGTCCGCCGCCCGGACCAGGTGCACGCCTGCGCCGGAGGCCCTGGTGGGGCGGATGGTTTTGGGGCGGCGGTCGTGGTTCCGCCGGATAAATGCATCCGCTGTCCGGAGAATCTCCGGGGTGGAGCGATAATTTTCCTCCATCAGCAGCACCCGGGCTCCGGGATAGGTGCGCTCAAATTGCATCAGCGCATCCGGATAAGCGGCACGGAAGCCGTAAATGCTCTGATCCTCGTCGCCCACCAGGAAAATATTCCCGGATTTTCGGGCCAGGAGGTTGATGATGGCATGCTGGATCCGGGATGTGTCCTGGGACTCGTCCACGCAGATATAGGGAAAAGCCTCCTGAAAATGGGCCAGCACATCGGGATACCGCTCCAGAATGGTTTTGGCATATACCATCTGGTCGTCATAATCCATCCAGCGCTGCCTGCGCAGGGTTTGGTTATACCGGCTGTACAGCTCCGGGAATTTTTCGAACCCCGTGTCCAGTTGGCTGATTTCCTCCTGGTTCAGCATCATGTTCTTTGCGTATGCAATGCATCTGCGCAGCCCTTTCGTAACGCTCTGGGTGGCATATTCACCGCTGAGCTCCCGGTACAGGTCCGAAACCAGCCTGGCAAGAGCGCCCTCATCCTCTATCAGGGGGAAGGCCTGGCCCTTTCCGTGGTCCTGGGTATAGAAGGAGATGATCTTGGAGGAGACGCCGTTGATGGTGCGGAACTGCGGAATCTGCGGGCAGTCATCCCCGAACAGCCGGGAAAAGCGCTGCTTCATTTCGCGGGTGGCAGCCCGGGTATAGGTCATGGTCAGGATCTGATCCGGGGCGATGCCGCAGCAGCACAGCATGTAGCCCAGACGGGTCACCAGTACGGTGGTTTTCCCGCTGCCGGGCACCGCCAGCAGCAGCACCGCGCCGTCTACGGCATGGACAGCTTCCGTCTGCTGCAGGTTAAGGCGCCGGGTATATTTCCGGTCAAATGCTTCTCTGTCCATGTTGACACTCCCTCCGAGTCTGCCCAAATATCCGAAACGCTGTTCAACCGATTCTACCACAAACTGCCGGGTATTACAATCGGTGCCGCGCAAAAACGAACCCTCCGGCTAAGCCGGAGGGTTCGTCAGCTTGTCAAAAATCCTTTTTGACAAGCTGAAAAGCATTTTCAAAACTTTTATAAAAGTTCTGAAAATGCGGTGATTGAAAACGAAAGACACCCCTGATGGGTTTCTTTCGTAACTATCTTCCTTTCCGAAGACGGAGGCAATCCTACTTTCTTGACAGGCTCACGAACCCTCCGGCCCGAAGCCGGAGGGTTCGTTTCAGACAATATTCAGCTGCCGCAGGGCGTCCAGGAACGCCTGTGCGTCCTGCAGCGCCGTGGGCTCGTCCACATCGTACTCCGCCCGCAGCGCCGCCGCCAGATCCGCCGCATCCGCCGCCTGGGGCAGCCTGTCCCACAGCAGCTCACCGGTCTCGTTCAGAGTCACCAGGCCTTTGAGCTCCAGGGATGCATCGCCGATAGGCACCAGGATCACGTCCCCGGCGATATTGCGCTTTACCAGCTGCTTACGAATTTCCATTTTCAGCCTCCTCGATGGTCCGTCGGACCGTCTCATGGGTCATTTCACAGACATATTCCGGCTTCGTGTCGAAATGTCCGGTCTCCGTCACGCACATGGCGGCGCAGGCATGGCAAATCTCCTTCAGTCGGCAGCCCGCGCAGGCCCCCGGCAGACGGATCCGCTCCGTGGCCGCCCTGGTCCGCTCCCATGCCTGGGCAAAGCCCAGCTCCGGCACGGAAAACAGCGGCTGCGTCATCATGCCGCAGGGAGTCATGCCGCCCTGCCAGTTGATCCAGAAGGCGCTGCGCCCGGCCCGGCAGGCCACACCCTCGCCGGGTGTACCGTCGCAGACATCATCCTCCGACGGCAGGGCGAGGCCCTGCTTCATGGCCTTGGCCCGCTGCCGGAACTGCTCCGGGGTCAGCCGCAGCCGATCCCATTGGACGCTGTATTCCGCCGCCTGGCAGGCGGTGAACCGGTCGTTGCTGCCTACCAGCGCCTCGTCCCGCCGGATAGGCGGGAACATGTAGGTAGCCAGCTGCATGGGGGTGCCCAGCTCCTGGGCGATGCGATAAATTTCCGCCATATCCGCCACGTTGTACGGCGTCATGGACACGTTCAGCTTTACCCCCACGCCCAGCTCCCGCAGGGCCCGGATATTCTCCGTGACCCGGGCAAACATGGGACGGCCGCACAGCCGCTCATAGGCGGCATCGCTGGCCCCGTAGAGGGTGATGTTGAAGCGGAACGGCGGCTCGTGCCGGAAAAAGTCCAGCCAGTCCCGGTCGATAAGGGACCCGTTGCTATTCACCGACACCAACAGCCCCATTTTCTTCAGCTCCGTCAGCAAATAGCGGAAATCCTTGCGGATCAGCGGCTCGCCGCCGGTCAGCAGCAGGAACAGCATGCCCCGGCTGCGGGCCTCCTGGGCGATGGCCAGCCATTCGTCGGCAGTAAGCTCCCGGCCCCGGCGCTGCTGCTCCTCCGCCGTCAGGTGGACGTAGCACATTTTACAGTTGAAGTTGCACCGGGCCGTCAGCTCAAAATTCCCGGCCAGGGGCGTTCCGGACCGGCAGGCCCTGGCGTGCAGGTACGATGACAGCCGGGGCTCCGTGCTGCTGAATTCCATTTCAGGTCCTCCTTAATGCTTCTTCCAGCGCCCGGACGGCGCTCTCATCCGCCCGGCAGTCCAGCTGCCGGACGGGTACGTTGGTAACCAGCCGGGCCGCCAGCTCCGTCATCCGCACGGCGGAGGCGGGGTCCCACTGGTGATAGGCGCACTGACTCAGCACCCGGGCAAAGGCCTCCTGGGGCCGGATATCCGTCACCCGGCTCTCCGGGGCCTGATGCAGCAGCGCCACCGCCCGCAGCGGCGCAGTGACGTTCCGGCAGATGCCGGAGGTACCGGCATACATGACGCCGCTGACGGTCCCGGTGTCGGGCCGGACCAGGGCCCGGTCGCCATTGACGGTCTGCGCGGCCCCATAGCGCTGCCACAGGGCGGCCTGGGTGCTTTTTCCGATGCCGCTGGGGCCGGAGAACAGGATGCCCTCCCCCTGGCGGGTGACGATATAGGCGCTGTGCAGCACCAGCATCCCGGCATCCGCCAGGATGTCGAACAGCCCCGCCGACTCCAGCACCACCCGGGCCGACGCACCGGTCCGGTAGCTCTCGGCGAACACCAGGTCCGTATGGCCGGGGCGGGTCTCGGCATAGGTGAACTGCGGCGTTCTGCCGGGAGCGCTGTAGCGCTGCAGGGTGCAGCGGGCGCCGCCGGTGTACCAGCGGTATACCGGCCCCTGACGCAGGGCGTTCTGAGGCGGGTCGGGTACCCGGTCGCTGAAGGTCAGTCGGACGGTATGGTCCGCCGGTTCTCCCGCCCCTACCCGGAAGGGCTCGCACATAGGCGAGTCCGCGATGGGCGAATCCGCCTCCAGGACGAAGGTCATGCCGCCGAAGCGGTACAGCTTACGGGGCATAGGTCACGAAAAGCAGGCGGCTGGAGTCCTGGCTGTAGTGCCCGGCGTAGCAGGTCCGGGTCTCGCCGGGGCCCAGGTCCGTCAGCCCGGCGCGATAGGTAATGCCCCCCAGCAGCAGGTCGCCGCTGGCGTTTTTGTAGTAGACATAGACCTGGGACATGGCGGCGTCGGAGCGGTTGGTAACGGTGATGCCGTTCTGGGACGCGGCCACCTCCAGCACGTCGTCGTGCATGGAGGGCGTCTCGCTGAAGGGGGCATAGGTGGTCACGGCGGCGGTAAGCTCCGCCGGTTTCTCCGGCAGGGTCTGGCGGCTGAGCTCCAGGGCCTGGACCGTCTCCCCAGGCAGCAGGGTGGTGATGTCAAATTCGTAGCACTCCCCGCCCCGGGTGAGGGTGATGTGGGCGTACTGCACGCCGGTGGAGCCGGTATTCTTCACGCGGATGCAGAACACGTCGGACACGGTCTCGTCGCTGCCGTCCTCCACAAACAGGCCGGCGTAGCGCCCGGTGCTGACGATCTCCAGGTCATTGCCGATGGCCACGCCGTCCAGCTTGGAGGGCTCCGGGGCCAGGCCGTACTGGTCGGGCTGGGCGGGCTGTTTTTTGCCGCACCCGGCGCACAGCAGCACCAGGGCCAGCAGCAGGGCGGCGCACTTGATGGTTCGTTTCATACATTGCTCCTTTGCAAAGAGCCCCGCCCCATGGGGGCAGGGCTCTTTCAGGGTGTTCAGTTGGGTCAGGATGTAAAGAGGTTGTTTTGGTCACTGGGAACCTGATAGCAAACTGCACCATATTCCCCGCCGGGCGCGGTAATGTCCCGACAATTCGTCGTTAAATCGACAAAGACGTTGCGGCCACCGACCAAGTCATACACGCACACATTGATATTATGGCCTGTTTTATACTCACACCCCGACGCATAGGTGGAACTCAACTCGAAACTCTCGAAGCTGACGATGGGTGATACATAGGATTTCATGGTTTCGATTGCTCCTTTCTCAGAACCACCAGTTCCACCAGGTGGTGGGCTTCACCGTCAGGGTGGCGGTGACCGCTTCGCTGGCAGTACCTTCCGCATTCACTGCGCAGACTGCGTAGTCCGTGGTCTGGGCGGGAGCGGTGATGGTGTAGGTGAACACGTGATAGGTGACCTTGGGAGACCACCAGCCCCAGCCGGTGCGCTGGGTGCGGGTAGTGTAACTGGTGATAGATTGACCGTCCACCGTGATGCTTTCCACGTCCGCGGAGGTCTTTACCGTCAGGGTAGCCCGCTTACCGGCGCGGACCGCACGGCCCCAGTCGGCCTCAAAGGTCTCCGGGCTGAAGGTGGCCGCCGGTGCGGTGAACAGAGCCCGCACCAGGCTGACGGCGTTCTCCTGCTCCTGGGTATCCAGGGCGCCGAGGCTCACAGAATCCTTTGCAGAATAGGTGATCTTCAGGTTGGTCAGGGACAGGATGCCATCGCCGGTGTTGGTGATGGTGAACTGCCCGCCGGCATTGGCAATCTGATAGTACATCTCCGTGGCAGTGGAAATCTCTACCGGATTGTCCGTATTCACCACCATCTGTGCGGACTTGCCATCAGGGGCCTTGGCGCCGATCTGGATGCTGTCAACATTGGCATTCTGGGGAATCTTGAAGGTAATGGCCTGGCCCTTCATCAGGTAGACTTCGTTGTTGGGGCCATAGTTGGCGTAGGTCGTCATAATATCAGCTGTGGAACCGCCGTCAATAAATACTGTCTTGTCGGTTCCGTCAGGCTTGGCTGTTCCATCCACCAGAGTGTCACGGAGCTTGATGTACTGGGGATAGCCCTCATGGTCATCCTTATATTCAGTCCGGTCTACACCCATGGGGTCATAGATGCGGATGGCATCCAGCCAGAAGCTGTACTGGGTATCTCCAGTATGGTTAAACAGTCCATCATAGAACACGGTAACGACGGCATTGTATTCACCATAGTCAAGACCGGTGACTTTCATGACGGGAATCTGGTACAGAGCGTTTTCTGTGCCGCTATTGACAACCTCCCACTTGCCAGTATCCTTGTTATAGTTATAGCCGTAGTAGTTGTCAACAATATAGCTGTAAGTAGGCTTCTCCTCACCGGCCTTATAGACATCGACGAAAATTGCGCCAGACTTGTTATTGGTCAGGGAGATGATGTCGAAGCCGGTGCCCTTGAAGGTGAACTGGGCGGTGGGCCAAGCGGAGGCGGTGTCATCCTTGCTCCATTTTGCGGCCATGGCTGCGGTCACGGTGACCTTGTGGGCGGTGCCCATGGAGAGCATGGAGGAATTGTCGTAGGCACCATCGTTGCCGTAAGGAGTGCGATCTCCCTTGCCAAGCTCTTCCAGAGCCTGGTAGACGCCGGTCTTTTCGGTGGCTGCATTGCCGTCGTTATCCACGATGCTCCAATCCGCGCCCAAAGCCGCGCCCTTGCCGTTCGTAAAGGCGGCCAGGCTGTCCTCATAGTACACATTGCTGGCGGGGATGATGTAGACATTCTGCACTAACTTCTTGCCTTGCGTGTCCGTCACATAGATAGGAACAGCTACTTTGGCATCCAGCGTCTTGGTCAGCGTATAGGTCACAATCCGATTGACCATATCGATCTCGCCATTGCCGTAGTTGCCCTGACGTTTCGTCACATTCGGGTCCTTTTCATCGAAAGACACTTTGATCCCAGAAGGGTTTGTAATTCTAAAATCACTAAACGGGATTTGAACCGGCAGGCCAAAGTCTACGACAAAGGTCTTACCCGCAGCCTGATTCAGGTCGTAGTACAGGCGCAAGGTTTTGCCATCCTTGGAAATGTCCGCCCGCGCATACTGATACAGGCCACTTGCATAAATGCCGTTGATTCCAGGAATTGTGGTAATGTCCTTCTTGAACTTCTGTTCCGTGCCAGCGGCATTGACAACATACGCATCATCTGACAGGTAATTCTCATCGCCCGCTTTGCTGCCATTCCACGGACCTTTGTCGCCGATTACTGTATTATTCAGCATCAGCTTGTCGGTGAACGTAGGCTCTGGGTAACCTTGATTGTACGTCATCACAATCTGATAGCTATGGAACACATTGTTGTTGGCGTTGAGGTCAATATACTGCACGTTCAGGTTGGTTTCCTTCTCGATAGACTCCAGATAAATCAACACCAGCTTGGCGGTATTCTTGGCAGACCAGGTGATGTTGCTGTTCTTGCCGTTGACCATGGGCGTGGTGCCGGAGGACTTGTTCCAGACCTCGGTCTCGTCATACCATTCCTTGCCGGCAGCGTTGAGCGTCTTGTTCCACTCGATAGTATCGCTGCTATACCACACATTAGCGGAGGTGTTGCTTTTGCGCGTACCGTCTGTCACCGTGATCTTGGAGATACTATAGTTGCTGTTGTTCACAGGAGCCACGATACCGATGTCACGACCACCCCAATAATTGAAAATGGTAGTAGACTTGCTGTACATTTCGCCCTCTGTAGGGGAAACTGTACCGTCGGGGTAGACCACAGCGATCGTCAAAGCAGCCTGGCCATTACCGCTGGATGTGTTGGGTGTCGTGCTGTCCGTGCCATAGCCCCAGTCCTTGACATAGGTGTCGATCTCCTTGGTGACCTCCGTCTTTTGCAGGTAATATGCCACCAGCTGGTCGCCAGCTTCAAAATAGTGCCACACACCGTCTGCGGTCTTGTACTGCCAAGCGCCGCCGTGACAGCGGATGTGGGTCAGGGTGGTGCCCTCCGCAGTCTGGTCAACGCCGGACGCAGCGGTCTGCTTGTGAGCTACATCCAGCCGCATAGCCTGCCAGTAATAGACCGTTACAGTGCCGTCAAAGAAGGAGTTGGCCGGATTGGGGGCAAGGTCGGCAAGGGCAACGCCCTCATCGGTGATCACCCCATTTGTGGAGGTGGTGATCGTCTGGTATTGATTGGCGGCTGTCTGGCTTCCATCGTAGACCTTGTTGTTGGTAATCCAGTATTCCAGGTTGATGGAGGTATCTGTCAGGGCATTATCGGGGGCTTTTTCCGTGACATGGATATTATACTTCACACCGCCGATGGTGACGGAGGTGTCGCCGACAGATCCACCAGCGAAGGTGATGGTGCTGGAGGCGGGAACGGCGTCCGTGCTGGACTTGATGTAGACGATAATGGATTTATTATCCGTTTCGCCGTTAACGACCGGTGTTATTGTGGCTCCGCCGTCCTTGGAGTAGCCGACGTAGTAGTTGTAGTGGCCAAGGAACGACCAATCATCATTGCAGTATGCATACACCGGATAGTAGTTACCGTCAACCTTGTAGAAATACTGCGTCTTTGTCCAACTGGTGTTGTAGCCCGCAAGGGTGCTGTATTTCTTACTGGTGGGGTCATACGTCACCGTACTCGGGGTTTCATCCTGACCGGTGACGGTAACGGTGGCGATGGACTCATTCTCGGTATGGTAGATGCCGGAAAGGTTCACATCCTTCACGGTGACTGTCACAGTGCCGCCGACTGCTACGTTGATGTCCTTCGTTTCAGTAGGCGCGTCGGCAGAAAGCTGATAGATGCCCATAACGGAGAAATGGGGGGCAGTAAAGGTAAAGCTGCCGTTTTCCACCACACCGGTGAGGCCATCGGTAACTGTGCCGTCCGTATTCACCACAAAGCCGCGAACACGGGAGGTGTCCCAGCCACTGGGAGTCTTGAAGCTCACGGAAGCAGCTTCTGCATAATTGCCGCTTTCCGTGGTGGGGGTGACATCATAAGCCAGGACCTTGCCCTCGGCCGCCGTGTCAATGCTGGGAGCCGCAGCTCCCTTTACGGTCAGCCCCGTCAGGCCGGGTGCCGTCACGGACACGCCGGTGGTGTCATCCGTCCTGGTGACGTTCTTGACACCCTCCACCGGCTTAACCTTCGGCAGCGCTGCGCCAAAGGCTGCAATGGTGGCTGCCGTGTTGTTGACAACGGAGGTGTCCGTCCCGGCGCCGGGATAGTCGCACCAGATGCAGAACATAGAACCGGTAGGATCATTGATGGTGCCGCCCTGGAAGGTTTTATAGTTAAAACCTTTGGCTTTCTCGGGGCTGCACTGCCAGTCACTCTTACCCAGGACCCAGTAATAGTCGCCGTGGGTGTTGATCAGCTTGAAACCCTTGGTGGCGAGATTAGCCGCAGGCATGGGGGTATAGCTGCTCCAGCCATTGGACCAGTAGCAGATGAGGATGTCGGTGTCGAACGTACCGCTGGAGGTGTTGCTATTGAAGTAGATGCCGTCGTTGAAGGCCATGGGGGTCATTTTGGCATCCTTGACCATCTTGGCAACAGCGTTGACATAGGTCACATAGTAGCTGTACTTGCCGGTGGACTGGAGGTTGCCGAAGCCCATGGAGCCGGAGGTGAATATGTCATTGGCATATTCATCCGCGCCCATGTTGAAGTACTCGCAGCCCTTGCCCGCAAAGTAGCTGATGTACTTTTGCAGCAGGGCCTGGGTAAAGGCCACGGCGGTGGCGTTGGTCACGTCGATGGTACGGGCAGAGCCGCTATAGGAGCAGTCCTTCCCCGTCAGAGCCGTGGCTGCGGACAGGATGGCGTCCATGTGGCCCGGGGTGTTGACACAGGGAATCACGCCCATGCCCTTGGAGGCGGCGTAGGCGATGATTTCGTCCATCTCGGGCTGGGTCAGCTCATCCACGTCGAAGTTTTAATACGCCTCATTGCCGGCGTGGATGGCGGCAGACACCCGCTCGCTGCTGTACGTCTTCCCGTTTACCGTCAGGGACATATCGTCCAGCAGGAAGCGCAGGCCATCGTTGCCCACGGCCAACTGGATATAGTTAAATCCAGCCGCCGACGCATTGTCGATGATCTGCTTGATGCTGTTGACGCTGAAATACTTGCGGCCGCAGTCCAAGAACATGATGTTGTACTTGTAGCCGGTGTCTTCCGCGTCACTCGCCTGGGCGCTGGCCGAGGTGGCGAATGCGGAGATGGGCAGCAGCCCGATCATCAGAATCACCGCCAGAATCAGCGACAGCAATCTCTTCCGCGGAGATCGTGTTTGCGTTTGGTTCATTTTGTTCATTCCTTTCCTTTATATGTGATTTTCCATTGCCCTGTACGAGGGGCTGCGGAGACCTCCCCCGCACGTTTTCAGGCGCTCTGATTCAGAATCCATTTTAAGCCCTTCTTCGCGCTTTTGCAACAGTAAATTTGCCGATTCCGCAAGAAAATATAATCCTCCCTGCGTCATTTTCACGGCGGCGGAGCGAGAGGCGGCTTTTTTTGCATAGAGACGCGCCGTCGGGCGCATAATAAGGCCGAACGCGGAAATTTTCCAACTATTTCTTGCAGGAGGAAACCATATGGTCAAGGATTTTATCGACACCAACGACTTTTCGGCGAAGGAGCTGCTGGACATGATCCAGCTGAGCCTGTCCATCAAGGACGCCATCCGGGGCGGCTATTACCCGCCGCTGATGAAAAACAGGAACCTGGGCATGATCTTTCAGCAGTCCTCCACCCGGACCCGGGTGTCCTTTGAGACGGCCATGAGCCAGCTGGGGGGCCACGCCCAGTATCTGGGCCCCGGCATGATCCAGCTGGGCGGACACGAGACCATCGGCGACACCGGACGGGTGCTGAGCTATCTGGTGGACGTGGTCATGGCCCGGGTCATTGAGCACCGCACCATCGTGGACCTGGCGGAGGCGTGCTCCATCCCGGTGCTCAACGGCATGTCCGACTATAACCACCCCACCCAGGAGATCGGCGACCTGTGCACCATGGCGGAGAACCTGCCCCGGGGCAAGAAGCTGTCGGACTGCAAGGTGGTGTTCGTGGGCGACGGCACCCAGGTGTGCGCGTCCCTGGGCTTCATCACCACCCATCTGGGCATGAAATTCGTCCACTACGGCCCCAAGGGCCATCAGCTGACCGACGGCCATCAGGCCATCATGGAGCGCAATTGCCGGGAAAGCGGCGGCAGCTTCCTGGTCACCGACGACCGCAGCGCCGTCCGGGACGCGGACTTCATCTATACCGACGTGTGGTACGGCCTGTATGAAAACGAGATGCCCAAGGAGCAGCGGGTGGAGGTGTTCCACGACTATCAGGTGAACCGGGAGCTGATGAGCCTGGGGGCCATCGGGTGCAAGTTCCTGCACTGCCTGCCTGCCACCCGGGGTGAGGACGTCACCGACGAGGTGGCCGACTCCGCCGCCTCCCTGTGCTGGGAGCAGGCCGGCAACCGCCTGACGGCCATGCGGGGCCTGCTGGTATACTTCACCCAGTGCCGCCAGAGGCACACGGAGCTGGAGATGGCCGCCGCCCGGGAGCAGCTGGAGCGCTTTATGGCGGACCGGGGCCTGAGCTGACATGGAAAAACGCAAATTTCGGCTGGCGGACGTGGTGCTGTCCGTCATCTGCGTGGTGTTTGTGGCGGAGGCCGCCGCGCCGGTGGCGTCCATCGGCAACAGCCAGTATTTCTGGTGGCTGTTCATGATCGCGGCGTTTCTGCTGCCCTATGGGCTCATCTCCTCGGAGCTGGGCACCGCCTTTCCCGGGGACGGCGGCCTGTACGACTGGATCCACACGGCGTGGCCCGACTCCCGCTGGGGCGCCCGGGCCTCGTGGTACTACTGGATCAACTTCCCTCTGTGGATGGCATCCCTGGCGGTCATGTGTCCGGAGCTGCTGGGGTATGTGTTCGGCTGGCAGCCGGGGCCGGTGTGGTCCCTGCTGATCCAGCTGGCGTTTATCTGGATCGTCACCGTGGTGGCCTTTTATCCGGTGTGCGACAGCATCATCATCCTGAACCTCAGCGCCGCCATCAAGATTCTCCTGGCGGTGACGGTGGGGGTGCTGGGCATCGTGTATGTGGCGAAAAATGGCTTTGTCAACGACATGACGGCCCGGACCTTCCTGCCGTCCTTCGACCTGGACAGTCTGTCGTATATCTCCGTCATCATCTTCAACTTTCTGGGCTTTGAGGTGGTATGCACCTATGCCGGCAGCATGGCGGACCCCCGGCGGCAGATCCCCCAGGCCATCGTTGCCGGCGGCATCGTCATTGCGGCCATTTACCTGTTTTCGGCCTTCGGCATCGGAGCCGCCGTGCCTACCCGGGACATCAGTGTGGACTCCGGCCTCATCGACGCCGTGTCCCTGATGACCGGCGCCACCGGCGGCGTGCTGGTGGGCATTGTGGCCCTGCTGTTTCTGGTAACGCTGTTCGGCAACATGATCTCCTGGTCCATGGGCGTCAATTCCACCGCCGCCTATGCCGCGGAGCGGGGAGATATGCCCGCCGTGTTCGCCCGGCGGCGGAAGGACAACCAGATGCCCGTGGGCTCGGCGCTGGTCAGCGGGATCGTAGCCTCGGCGGTGTGTCTGCTGGGAGCTGCCATCCAGGCGGTGAGCCCGGATTCCTCCCTGTTCTGGAGCTTCTTCGCCCTGAACCTGGTGATGCTGCTGCTGAGCTATCTGCCGGTGTTTCCGGCGTTTCTGGCCCTGCGGCAAAGGTTCCCGGATGCGGAGCGGCCCTTCCGGGTACCGGGAGGCGGCGACTTTCTCAAATGCCTGGCCTACGTCCCCATGGCGCTCATCGCCCTGTCCATCGTATTCACCGCCGTCCCCCTGTCCACGGACCGGGAGACGCTGGCCACCATTCTGCCCATTACCGTGGGCTCCATCATCAGTGTGCTGCTGGGCGAGCTGCTCATCGCCGTCCGGCGGCGGCATCATCCCATATCAGGAGGATAACAGCTATGGCAAAACGAATCACAGGAACCACGCCCCGGCAGGACGGGTATCGCATGCCCGGGGAATTTGAGGAGCAGAGCGGCGTATGGATGCTGTGGCCCCAGCGGCCCGATAACTGGCGCGGCGGAGCCAAGCCCGCCCAGCAGGCATTCATTGACGTAGCCCGGGCCATCGCCCGGTTTGAGCCGGTGACGGTATGCGTGAATCCCGACCAGTTCCAGAACGCCCGGGCCCGCCTGCCGGAGGACGTGCGGGTGGTGGAGATGACCAGCAACGACGCCTGGGTCCGGGACTGCGGCCCTACCTTTGTGAAAAACGACCAGGGCGGTCTGCGGGCAGTGGACTGGACCTTCAACGCCTGGGGCGGCCTGTACGACGGGCTGTACTTTCCCTGGGATCAGGACGACCTGGTGGCCCGGAAGATCTGCGAGCTGGAGGGGGTGGACAGCTACCGCACCGACGATTTTGTGCTGGAGGGCGGGTCCATCCATGTGGACGGTCAGGGCACTGTGCTGGCCACGGAGATGTGCCTGCTGTCCCCGGGACGGAACCCAGAGCTGAGCCGCCGGGATATTGAAGAAAAGCTCTGCGGCTATCTGGGGTGCGAGAAGGTCATCTGGCTGCGGGACGGCATCGACCCCGATGAGACCAACGGCCATATTGACGACGTGGCCTGCTTCGTGGCCCCGGGAGAGGTGGCGTGCATCTGGACCGAGGACCCGGAGAACCCCTTCTATCAGGCGGCCCAGGACGCCTTCCGCACCCTGAGCCAGGCCACCGATGCCAAGGGCCGCCGCCTGACGGTGCACAAGCTGTGCCTGACGAAGAAGCCCTGCTGTCTGGAGGGGGCGGAGACCATTGATGCCGTGGAGGGCACCGCCCCCCGGGAAAACGGCGAGGTCAGCATCGCCTCGTATATGAACTTTCTCATCGTCAACGGGGCCGTTATCGCCCCCCAGTACGGCGACGAAAACGACCGGCTGGCCATCCAGCAGCTGCAGCAGATGTTCCCGGACCGCCAGATCGTGGGGGTCCAGACCCGGGAGATCGCCTTCGGCGGCGGCAACATCCACTGCATCACCCAGCAGCAGCCCAAGGCGTAACGCCGCCCAGGCGGCATAAACTTGCTCCCCCATGCGGACGGCAGCGTCCTGCATGGGGGAGTACATTTCTTTTTGCAGCGGGGTTCTATGCGTGGTATTCCGGGCCTCTGCCCTGGTAGATATCCTGCATTTCCCGGTCGATCTCGCTGATGGCGTCGGAGCACAGGCGCAGGCGCGCCGCGTCGTCAGGGGAAAAGTCCCGCTGCGACTTATAGCGCAGCTCATGCTCCAGGCTGGCCCACATGTCCATGGCAATGGTACGCAGCTGGATCTCCACCGGCAGGTGCAGCATTCCCTCAGAGATCACGATGGGCACATCGCAGATCAGGTGCAGGCTCCGGTAGCCGGACTCCTTGGGCTGCTGGATGTAGTCCACCTCCCGGATGATCTTGAAATTCTCATTGCGGGCCAGCAGACTGCGGAGATAGTAGATATCGTCCAGATAGTTGCAGATAACCCGGACGCCGGCTACGTCCTGGATGTGGGCATAGATATTGTCGATGGTGACCTCAAACCCCCGGCGCTTCAGCTTTTCCACGATACTGTCCACGGTTTTGATGCGGTACTCGATATGGTGGATGGGAGAGTGGTCGTACAGGCTGGCAAATTCCTCGTCCAGGATCTCCAGCTGGGTGACGGCGACCTTCAGAGCGCTGCGATACAGGTGATTCACCCGTACCATGCCCTGGGCCAGCTCCTGCTGCTCCGGCGTGCCCCCCTGGGGAATGTGGATATCCTTCAGCCGGATGGTGCCGCTCTTCTCGATCATCATGAAAAAGATGCGCCTCCTTGTTCTCGTTTAATCCTTTGTTATGATTATAACATAGACCTATGACAGGAGTGTGAATAAAAAGCAAAATCTGCCGTAGAAAAATCCCGTCATTTTTCGTCATTTCGCCAAAGTCTGCCGTTTGCGCCGGGAGCCCTTTTGTGGTATCATAGGAAAAGCGAAAAAAAGGGGGGACGGCGCATGCATATTCGTGAGCATCTGCGCACGGTGGGCCGCCACCGGCGGCTGGTGCGGCATTACTGCCTGCGGCTGGGGCTGGTGTGGCAGGGACTGACCCACGATCTGAGCAAATACAGCCCCACGGAGTTCTGGCGCAGCGCCAAATATTACCAGGGATACCGCAGTCCCAACGACCAGGAGCGCCTGGAAAACGGCGTAAGTCTGTCGTGGCTGCATCATAAGGGCCGCAACCGCCATCACTTTGAGTACTGGATCGACTACTGCCTGCGGCCGGACGGCAGCGTATACATGGGCGGGTGCAAAATGCCCAAGCGCTATGTGGCGGAGATGTTCTGCGACCGCATCGCTGCCTGCCGGGTGTACCAAGGGGAAAAATATACCGATGCATCGCCCTATGACTATTACCAGGGCTCCAAGGGGCACATTCTCATCAACCAGGAGACCAGCGACCTGCTGGACCGGTGGCTGCTGCTGCTGAAGAAGCAGGGCGAGGATGCGGCCTTCCCGCAGATCCGCCGGGAGCTGAAGGACCCGGCGTATTGAGCTGCGGACCAAGTCAAGCCATGATCCCCGCCTCCTGCACCGGCAAGGGTGCTCTGGCCGCAAGTACAGAGACACCGAAAGCCCATATGCTCCCGCCGGCAGAGGGCTGCACCGGCACAAAAAAACTGCCGTAGAGGGCAATTACCTCTGCGGCAGTTTTTTCAGGTCGAACACATTCTTAAACTAAAAAATCAAACCTCTGTGTTTTGTTGGACAAGAAGCGTATGAATAGTATTTTGCTACGGAGTATGAGCAGAATCTCACCTCCTATGTCACCGTGTCCTACGAGGGACTGACGGACGGCAAGGCCTATCTGAGCGTGGAAGTGCCCGATAGCCACTATGTCCAGCATGCTATGCTTCGCACCATTTTTTACGTTCTCCTAATAGGCACAATATGATTTAGTACTTGTTCTTAAATAAGAGGTTGTACCAGAAAATAACAAAGGCAATGAGTAAGAATTGTATCATAGATCGTTATGCTCCTCAGTTAGAATTAACTCGCCACGACCATTCTTAGCAATCCCCGCCCACTCTAAAATTGCAGCCATTACAAACACGGGATCAAAAACCGAATCTCCGATTGTTCGACCGCGGTGAAGCGCTATTGTACCGACAACGGTATTTTCCTCACAGCCGGGTTCACCGAGCTTATAATTTCTTCCATTGCCTTTCTTTGCTCTGCCGCCTTGCTTTATAAGGAGTTCTACAATATCGTCAAACACCTTATAGTCGTAGGCTGGCTTAACAGGCAACTTATCACTTGTAAAAGTCGTTCCGTCTGGCTCTGCGTAAATCTCACAAGGAAGGCCTCTGGCCGTGTATACGGTAACGTGACCACCGTGCGCTTTCAGCTTTGCTTTGATGATTTCGGACGCGAGTGTGCTTGTATCATCCACATCCATGCGGCTTACATCAATTTCCTTTGGCATTACCTTCTCCGTTCCACCGCCAAGATTTAAGGCGGCAAGCAATTCATCCAGTTTCTTTTTTGCAGTTGGATAAGATATTTGCATATCAGACTGTACCTCCTTCAGGTTTCCTCTGTCTTTCAAAAAAGTAATCAAGAACTCAAATTGCTCCTTGTCGAGCCGATCAAAAGGGCCAAGGTCGAACGTGTTTCTTAGCTCCATGCCACAATCAGGGCATTGTAGCGTGGTAACTCGCAGTGTCCCATGACAGGCGGGACATTTTGAAATAAGCTGGTTCATGTAAATCACCTCTCTGCTTATATGATACAATTAGAGAGCAGATTTGTCAATATAGTTTTTAATTATTTTTAGTACTATAAGTGCTATATTGTTTTTCAACTAAAAAAATCGGCACCTGCTTTTTGAGGCAGGTGCCGATTTCTCAGCTTGTCAATACAGCTCCGCGATGATGTTCACGCACTTGTTGATACCGATAACGCCGCTGTCCAGCGTCAGGTGGTAGTTCTGGGCGTGTCCCCACTTCATGTTGGTGTAGAAGCGGTGATACGCCGCCCGCCGCTTGTCCTTATCCCGCAAACGCTCCTCCGGGGACTGCTCCCGCTCACCGTAGACCTCCACGATGCGCTTGGCGCGGAACGCCAGATCCGCATGGATAAAGACCTTCAGGCAGTCCGCCGTGCCCTGCAAAATGTAGTCCGCGCAGCGGCCCACGATGACGCAGGGCCCTTTTGCGGCAAGGTCTGTGATGACCTTGTACTGCCGCTCCCACAGGATATCCTCGTTGGTGGGGCCGAACATCCGGTTAGAGAAAGCGTTCGAGAGGAAACCGCCGGGAGCGTACTCTCCCGCCTCCTTCACATAGTCCGGCGCGAAGCCGGTCTCCTTCGCCATTTCCTGAATGATCTCCGCGTCATAGCAGGGGATGTCCAGCTTTTCCGCAACCTTTTTGCCAACGGTGCGTCCGCCGCTGCCAAACTCGCGGCTGATGGTAATCACTCTGTTTTTCATACTTTCTGCACTCCTTCCGTATGCAATTCCCGATAGGTTTTTACGATAATAACTGCTGAGATGATAAAGGTCAGAATATCCGATACCGGCATGGAATACAGCACGCCGTCCAGACCGAAGAACACCGGCAGCAGCAGGGCAAAGCCCACGCCGAACACCACCTCACGGAACATGGACAGCAGCGTGGAGGCCAGCGCCTTACCCACCGCCTGCAAGAAGATAAAGCACGCCTTGTTGACGCAGGCGAGGATCATCATGCAGAGATAGGTGCGGAAGGCTTTAATGGCGAAATCGGTGTAGTAGCTGCTCTCGTTGGCCGCACCGAAAATGGCGATGAGCTGACGAGGAAAGCCCTCTGCCAGCACAAGCGCCACCGCGCCCACCAGCGCCTCGGCCACCAGCAGCTTGGTGAACAGCTCCCGCACACGGAGCTTTTTCTCTGCGCCCATGTTGTAGCCCACGATGGGAATGCAGCCTGCCGTCATGCCCACCACGATGGAAATGACGATCTGGAAGAACTTCATCACGATGCCCACCACCGCCATGGGGATCTGCGCGTACTGCGCCTGCCCGAATACAGCGTCCAGTGCGCCGTATTTGCGGAGCATATTGTTGATGGCCGCCATAGCCGCCACGAGGCTGATCTGGGAGAGGAAGCTGGTGATGCCCAGCGTCAGCATCCGTCCGCAGATACTTCCCCGCAGGGCATAATCGCCGGATGCAGGCTTGATGATCTTCATATGCAGCAGATACCACACGGCAAGTGCTGCCGTTGCCACCTGACCGATGACCGTGGCAACGGCTGCGCCCATCATGCCCCATTGGAAGACGAAGATGAAGATGGGGTCCAGAATGATGTTGATGACCGCGCCCACCAGCGTGGAGATCATGGCGAACTTGGGATTGCCATCGGCGCGGATGATAGGGTTCATAGCCTGACCAAACATATAGAACGGGATGCCCAGCGTAATATAGAAGAAATACTCCTGTGAGTGATGGAACGTTTCTTCGTTGACTGTGCCGCCGAACATGGCGATGATGCTGTTTGCGAAGACGAGGTATACCGCCGTCAGAACAAGACTGCTGACGACAGATAACACCACCGCGTTGCCCACGCTGCGCCTGGCCTTATCCACCTCGTTTCTGCCCAGCGCCATGCTGACGAAGGCACAGCAGCCGTCACCTACCATAACAGCGATGGCCAGTGCTACAACGGTCAGCGGGAAAACAACGGTATTGGCGGCGTTGCCGTAAGAGCCGAGGTAGCTGGCATTGGCGATGAAGATCTGGTCTACGATGTTGTAAAGCGCGCCCACCAGCAGCGAGATGATGCAGGGGATGGCGTACTGCCGCATGAGCTTGCTCACGCGCTCCGTCCCCAAATACTGATTTCCGGTTTCCATATAATTCACCTTTCTTTCAAAAAAATAAAAAATGCGTAAGTCCTAACACATCCGGACTTACGCATTTCTGCTACACGATTTGCCTATGAAGTTTGTGTCCATTCTGCCATTTCTCACCCGATTCCGCAAAAAAGGGCGCGTGGCTGTTTCTCCAACTGGATTTACGCAGAAACGCCACACGCTGTACGCTTATTATAACTGATTCGGATGGAGATTTCAAATATTTTTTGAATGGTTTTCGTCTCGCTCGATCATACTTTGGGCAATCACCATGCTGCCGGATAACATAAAAATCGGCACCTGCTTTTTGAGGCAGGTGCCGATTTCTGTTACCGGATCATGCGCTTGGATTTTTGGCGTAAGTGGCGCAAGCTTGGCGTAAATCCGCTTTTGCGCATCCAAAAAATCAAGCAATTTCAACGGTTTGCGGCGTCTCTTAATACATGCCGCCCATGCCGCCCATATCGGGAGCGGGGGCTGCGGGAGCCGCGGGCTGGGGCTTGTCGGCCACCAGGGACTCGGTGGTCAGCACCATGCCGGACACGCTGGCGGCGTTCTCCAGAGCGGAGCGGGTCACCTTGGCGGGATCCACGATACCGCTGGCGATCATGTCGCAGTACTCCTCCTTGTAGGCGTCGAAGCCGAAGCCGTTCTTGCCGGAGGTGCGGACCTTCTCCAGGATCACGGAGCCGTCCAGGCCGGCGTTGGCGGCAATCTGGCGGATGGGCTCCTCCAGAGCCTTGGCCACGATCTGCACGCCGGTCTTCTCGTCGCCCTCGGCGTCGGCCAGCAGGGCAGTGACAGCGGGGATCACGTTGACAAAGATGGTGCCGCCGCCGGCCACAATGCCTTCCTCCACGGCAGCCTTGGTGGCGTTCAGGGCGTCCTCGATGCGGAGCTTCTTCTCCTTCATCTCGGTCTCGGTGGCAGCACCCACCTTGATGACGGCCACGCCGCCGGCCATCTTGGCCAGACGCTCCTGCAGCTTCTCGCGGTCATACTCGCTGGTGGTGTTGTTGATCTGGGCGCGGATCTGGGCCACGCGGTCGGCAATGGCCTGCTTGTCGCCCATGCCGTCCACGATGATGGTGTTCTCCTTGGTGACCTTCACCTGGCGGGCACGGCCCAGCATATCCACGGTGGCATCCTTCAGGGTCAGGCCCAGCTCCTCGCTGATGACCTGGCCGCCGGTGAGGATGGCAATATCCTGGAGCATCTCCTTGCGGCGGTCGCCAAAGCCGGGAGCCTTGACGCACACCACATTCAGGGTGCCCCGCAGACGGTTGACGATCAGGGTGCTCAGAGCCTCGCCCTCCACGTCCTCGGCGATGATGAACAGCTTCTTGCCGGCCTGGACCAGCTGCTCCAGCAGAGGCAGAATGTCGGAGATCACGGAAATCTTCTTGTCGGTGATGAGGATATACGCGTCGTCGATGAGGGCCTCCATCTTGTCGGTGTCGGTGACCATGTAGGGGGTGATATAGCCCCGGTCGAACATCATGCCCTCCACCACCTCGGAGTAGGTCTCGGCGGTCTTGGACTCCTCAATGGTGATGACACCGTCGGCGGAGACCTTCTCCATGGCCTCGGCGATGAGCTTGCCGATGAAGGCGTCGCCGGAGGAGACGGTGCCCACGCGGGCGATGTCGTCGGTGCCGTTGACCTTCTGGCTCTGCTCATGAATGGCGGCCACAGCAGCGTCCACGGCCTTGGCCATGCCCTTCTTCATAACGATGGGATTGGCGCCGGCGGCCAGGTTCTTCAGACCCTCGCGGATCATGGCCTGGGCCAGCAGGGTGGCGGTGGTGGTGCCGTCGCCAGCCACGTCGTTGGTCTTGGTGGACACCTCGCGCACCAGCTGCGCGCCCATGTTCTCAAACGGATCCTCCAGCTCGATCTCCTTGGCGATGGATACGCCGTCGTTGGTGATCAGCGGAGTTCCGAACTTCTTATCCAGCACCACGTTGCGGCCCTTGGGGCCCAGGGTGATCTTGACGGTATCGGCCAGCTGATTGACGCCGGACTCCAGAGCCTTGCGGGCTTCCTCCCCGCGCTTAATGATCTTAGCCATAATATTGCCTCCTAATTAAAAGCAGAAAGATTGATTTTGGAAATGACAGGGATGGGAGCGTTACTCGACGATGGCCAGAATGTCGGCCTGCTTGACGATGATATACTCCACATCCTCCAGGGTGACCTTGGTGCCGGCATACTTGTCGGTAATGACCTTGTCGCCGGGCTTCACGGTCATGGTAACGGTCTTGCCGTCCACGGTGCCGCCGGGGCCCACGGAAATCACCTCTGCCACAGAGGGCTTCTCCTTAGCGGAGCCGGTGAGGATGATGCCGCCCTTGGTGGTCTCCTCCGCCTCCGTCATCTTCAGAACAACGCGATCAGCAAGCGGTGTCAGTTTCATGGTTGGTTCCTCCTTATATCTTTACATAATAAACGAGTTCAGCGTTAGCACTCAATAGCCCTGAGTGCTAACGCTGATTATCATACCACACTATTCAGATTTTGCAAGGGGATTTTTGGCAAAATCTCAAAAGTTCACAAATTGGTCAAATATCCCGGGCGGTGCGGTTGCAGTCGCAGCCGGCGGGGCCGAAGAAATTCAGCCGCTTGTCCGCCAGACGGATGGTCACATCGTCGGAGGTGATGCACTCGCCGTCGAGACATGTGACGATATCCGGCTTATCGGAATGGATATGCACCACCTTGGGAGTAGAGCAGCGGGCCACATGGGGAAATTTATAGTACTGCCCCTTGGCATACGGAGTCACAAACCGCAGGAAGGTAGTGCGGCTGACCTTTTTCACCACCAGGGTGTTCAGCACGCCGTCGTCCATCCGGGCCTCGGCCACGGGCATGAACCCGCCGCCGTAATACCGCCCGTTGCACACGGACACCAAGGAGAAGTCATCCTCCATGGTTTCGCCGTCCAGCTCCACCGTCCAATGGGAGCCGATGCCCTTGAACAGGAAGTTCACCAGCAGAGAGACAATATAGCTGCTCTTGCCGTCCAGAATGGGGCTCTCGCTGAAATTATGTACGTCCCGGGCCACCCGGGCGTCGATGCCGGAGCAGGCGATGGTCAGGGCCACCCGGCCATTGACGTCGATGGCGTCCATAGGGAACTGGGGGCCGTCCCACAGGTTCTCGGCGTCCCGGAACTTCTCCAGGTCGTCGCCGAAGTTTTTCAGGAAGTCGTTGCCGGTGCCCACAGGGATCACACTCATGGCGGCGTTGTCATAGCCGATGATGCCGTTTGCCACCTCGTTGACGGTGCCGTCGCCGCCGCAGGCGTAAAACCGCAGGGGCTCCCCGGTCTGACAGAGCTTTTGGGCGATCTCGGTGGCGTGGCCCTGTTTTTTGGTGAGGATGCATTGCACGTCCAGACCGTGAGCCGTCCGCAGATGCTCAGCCATTTCATAGATCCGCTGGCGGCTGTCATATTTCCCCGCAGTGGGGTTGATGATAAAGATGTGCTTCATAGCGGCGCCCTCCCGGTGAGTTTTAAGATTCGGTAACAGATTGTAACCTATTGTAGCACGGCGGCGGAAAAGTATATGAACAAATTGAAAATTTCTGTGAAGATTTCGGGAAAAGTCCCGGCATAACGCTGTCAACCCCGCTCTTACACATTTCCGTACATAAACAGATCGCACTTGATCATGCCGTTATACAGCTTGCGCTTCTTTTTGGCCTGGTGGCCGAAGGTGCGCTCAAACTCCGTGTGGCTGCTGAGCACCAGGGTCCGCCAGGTGTCCGGCAGCCGCTCCCACATATGCCCGAAATCCCGATACAGGGCCTCGGCCTCCTGCCGCTCCAGCAGGCGCTCACCGTAGGGCGGATTGGTCACCAGCTGGCCATAGGTGTCCTCCCGGCGGAAATTCCGCATATCCGCCACTTCAAAGCGCACCACATCCTCCACCCCGGCCTTCCGGGCGTTGTCCCGGGCGATGGCCACGGCCCGGGGGTCCACATCGCCGCCCCAGATGTCGTACTTCCCGTGGAACTCCTTGTCCATGGCCTCCCCGGCGGCGGCCAGCCAGTCCCCGGAGGGTACAAAGCCCCAGCGCTGGGCGTCAAAGCTGCGGTCCAGGCCCGGGGCCCGGTTCAGGGCGATCAGCGCCGCCTCGATGCAGATGGTGCCGCTGCCGCAGAAGGGGTCGCAGAAGGGGTCCCTCCCCCGGAATCGGGACAGGGTCACCATAGCCGCCGCCAGCGTCTCCCGCAGGGGAGCCTCCACGCCCACGGCCCGGTATCCCCGCTTATACAGGCCCTCGCCGGAGGTATCCAGACAGATCATGGCCTCGTCCTTGAACAGGGAGAACCGCACCTGATGCTTTACCCCGTCCTCCGGGAACTGCTCCAGGCCGTAGTGGGCCTTCATCCGCTCCACCATGGCCTTTTTGATGATGGACTGGCAGGCCGGCACGGCGTGAAGCTGGGAGGAGATGGAGTAGCCCTTCACGGGGAAGGCCGCGTTCCGGGGCAGATAGTCCTCCCAGGCGATGGCCCGGGTGCCCTGAAACAGCTCCTCGAAGCTGCGGGCCGGAAACCGGCCCAGCACCAGCAGGACCCGGGCGCCGCAGCGCAGGTTGATGTTCAGCCGCGCTATGTCGGACAGCTGGCCCCGGCACAGGACCCGGCCGTTTTCCACCTGCACATCCCGCAGCCCCAGCCGCCGGATCTCGTCGCCCACCAATTTTTCCAGCCCCAGCAGGCAGGGCACCATAAATGTCTGCATATCGCACCTCGTTCGGTCGTTCGTCATATGATTTTCCATCGAATCACCGGCGGCGTCAGCTTCCCCGCCGGAGCTTGTCCAGCATCCGGACAAACTCCTCCGGCAAAGGGCAGGTCAGCTCCACCGGCTCCCCGGTGCGGGGATGGAGAAACCGCAGCCCCACGGCGTGGAGACACTGGCCCGTCAGCCCCGGCACGGGCTTTTTGGCCCCATACACCGTATCCCCCAGAATCGGGTGGCCGATGTGGGCCAGGTGGACCCGGATCTGGTGGGTGCGGCCCGTCTCCAGGCGGCAGCGCAGATGGGTGACGCCGGGATAGCGGGCGATGACCTCCCAATGGGTCACAGCCTCCCGGCCCCCCTGGCGCACCACCGCCATGCGCTTGCGGTCCACCGGATGGCGGCCGATGGGCGCGTTGACAGTGCCGCTGTCCTCCCGGAAATTGCCCACCGCCAGGCACTCATACGTCCGGGCCAGGGTGTGGTCCGCCAGCTGGGCCGCCAGGGCCAGGTGGGCCGCATCGTTTTTGGCGGCGATAATGAGGCCGCTGGTGTCCCGGTCGATGCGGTGGACAATGCCGGGACGCTTCTGGCCCCCCACGCCGGACAGGCTCTCCCCGCAGTGATATAGCAGGGCGTTGACCAGGGTCCCGTCCGGGTGCCCCGGGGCCGGATGCACCACCATCCCCGTGGGCTTGTTCACCACGATGACGTCCTCGTCCTCGTATACCACGTCCAGGGGAATATCCTGGGGCCGGGCTTCCGGCTCCTCCGGCTCCGGCAGCGTCACCTCCAGCACCTGTCCCGGCTGGACCCGCAGGTTCTTCGCCACCGGGCGGCCCCGGTCCGTAACGCGTCCCTCCTCCAGAAGCCGGGCGGCGGCGGAGCGGGTCAGCCCCTCCAGCCGCCGGGCCAGCAGGCTGTCCGCCCGCTGCCCCGCCTCCTCAGTTGTCACCGTCAGCCGGGTCGTTTCCATGCTTTTTGTCCTTCTTGTCGTATTTGTCGTATAAAAACAGGTAGTACACGGCCCCCAGAATGGCCCCCACCACCACGCAGCAGTCGGCGAAGTTGAACACCGGATAGGAAAATAGAGTCAGGTCGAACATGTCCACCACATAGCCCCGGAACAACCGGTCGATGAGGTTCCCCACGCCCCCGGCCAGGATCATCAGCCCCGCGATCACGCCCAGGGGATGCCGCACGATGCGCCGCACCAGCAGATACGCCACCGCCGCCATCAGCAGCACCGTCACCACCGCCAGGGCCGCGGTCTGGCCGGAAAAGCTGGACCAGGCCGCGCCATAGTTATGCACCCGGGTCAGCCGCATGACGCCCGGCCAAAACGCCGCCGACTCTCCCAGAGCCAGGTGCTCCACCGTCCAGTATTTGATAAGCTGGTCCGCCCCCAACAGGGCGGCAAACAAAAGAAAATACCACATAAGGCAGGGTTCCCTCCTGTGCAAGATACACCAATTTTATTATTATACCTCATTTTCCCCACCATTGCAACCGCCGAAAAAGTGTACCAAATTTTAACCGCTTTGTTACCGGATTGTAACCGTTATTCACCATTTTGAGATGATTTTGCTGAGAAACTCCTGTATACTGCAAGTACAGTAAGGGAAAAACCAACATTCACCTCGGGAAAGGAGTCGCCATGAAAAAGACGGTATTGCTGCTGGCAGTGTGCTTGATGCTGGGGCTGTGTGCCTGCGGCCTGCGCGGGCAGAGCGTAGCGAGGAATGCCGTCGAGCCTGTGCATTTCTCCGCCCCGGCGGTCCGACAGGACGCAGCCCCGGCGGAGGAGCCCCGGGTGACCCTGCCCCAGGGGGTCAGCCTGCTGACGGAGCAGGAGCTCCGCTGGTTCGGCGGCAGCTGCTTCAACGTGCTGCCTGCCCAGGGGCCCAACCTGTTTCTGTCTGTCTCCTTTGACCGGGCTGCGGACATGGACCTGACTGCCCTGTTCACCGGCGGCGCCGGGAGCCGGGACCTGTCCGACCGGGAGCTGCGCCAGCTGGGTGCCGAGGGCTATGCCCGCCTGACGGCATCGGAGCTGGAGGATCTGCTGCTGCGGTACACGGGCCTGAGCCTGGCGGATATGTCCGACGCGGCCTTTGACGGCCTCACCTATCTGGCGGATTTCGACGCGTACTACGGCCCTGCCGGTGACGCAGGCTACGTCCGCTTCCGGTATGGGTACCACAGCCCCGATGGTACCGTGACCCTGCGCTACGCAGGCGGCAGCGTGACCCTGCATCAGGATGCAGGCCGCTGGCTGGTGGTCTCCAACGTCCTGGACTGACAGGCGTTTTCAGATAGCAGGCAGAAGCGTTTGCGTGGTTTTCTCTCGTAGTTCTCTTTTCATCGTCTCTCTTTTCTCCGCTGATTCTCATCTTCTTTCATCTGCCAGAGGGCGGCTCCTGATAAAGGGGCCGCCTTCTGGCAGGTCTGCTTTTCTCCTGTCCCTCCCCTGCCGAAAAATTCATTTTGGAGCCGTATCCGCCGTTTTGGAGTGGATACGGCTCCTGCTCTTGCGTATACTATCCTCATACAAGGTGTCCGGGAGACGCTGTTTTTACAAATCAGTAGTTAAAGTGCTTTAACCATAGAAGGGAGATCGCTATGAGCGTTGTGATTTTGGGAGGAAACGAGTGTATGGAGCGGCGGTATAAGGAGCTCTGTCAGACGTACCGGTGCCAGGCCAAGGTATTCACCAAGCCTGCCGGGGGCCTGCGGAACAAGCTGGGCAGCCCCGATCTGATGATCTTTTTCACCGGCACCATGTCCCACAAGATGGTGCAGGGGGCCCTCAGCCAGCTGAAGGGCCAGAACACCATCATCGAGCGCTGCCACACCAGCTCCCTGTCCGCTCTGCGGGGAATTCTGGAGAAGCACGCAGGATGAGACCGGCGGAGGAGACGGTGGTGCGCCAGTGCGCGCCCACTCTGGCCGGCATCAAGACCGGCAGTCTGTTTCCCTGTCCCTATGACTCCCGTCAGCAGCTGCTGGCGGACATCCGGCGGATGAACCGGGTGCTGGTGCCCCGGGGGCTGTGCCTGCTGCCCATGCGGCTGGGCCAGGGAAGGGCGCTGCTGTATCTGTACCGGCCCCAGGCCCTGCGCCGGGATCTGGACGACGATCTGTCCTGCCGCCTGCTGCGGCAGGCGGGCTACCCCTGCGGCAGCTGCGGACAGTGTGTGGCGCGGCTGGTGCAGCGGCTGCGCACGGAGGAGGAATTTCCCCACGAGGTGGGGCTGTTCCTCAGCTACCCGCCGGAGGATGTGCAGGGGTTCATCGACCACCGGGCCGAGGACTTCAAGTGCGCCGGGCTGTGGAAGGTATACGGCGACGAGCAGCGGGCTCAGCTTCTGTTCGACCGCTTCCGCCGCTGCACCCAGCGCTACTGCGCCCTGTGGCAGACCGGCTACCGGCTGGAGCAGCTGGCAGTGGCCGTTTGACAACCCATTGGCATATTTTGAGACATATTTTTGAAAGGAAGTATATTTATGAAAAAGACGCTTGTGATCTATTGGAGCGGCACCGGCAACACCGAGGCCATGGCCAACGCCGTTCTGGAGGGCATGAAGGCCGCCGGGGCTGACGCCTCCCTGCTGACTCCCGACCAGGTGACCGCCGCCTCCCTGTCCGGCGTATCCTCCGTGGCCGTGGGCTGCCCCGCCATGGGCAGCGAGGTGCTGGAGGAGATGGAGTTCCAGCCCATGTTCGACAGCATCAGGAACCAGCTGGGCGGCAAGTCTGTGGGCCTGTTCGGCTCCTACGGCTGGGGCGACGGCGAATGGATGCGCAGCTGGGAGAAGGACTGCGACGATGCGGGCATCAGCCTGGTGTGCGAAAGCATCACCTGCTGCGAGGCTCCCGACGACGATGTGCTGGCCGCCTGCCAGGCCATGGGCCGGAAGCTGGCGGAGTAACACGTCCGTGGACGTCCGGCGTATGCTGCGGCAGAAGCTCCTTTTCTGGGCCGCCGTAGCCGTCCTGACCCTCCTGGCCGCCCTGCTGAGCTGAATATGGGATAAGGTGAAAGGCTTCGGGCATCCCCGGGGCCTTTCACCTTCTTTGCCCGGGGAAAATTTTTGCAGAAAATTGAAATCAGTGTCGTCACTTTTTATTCCAATATCGCACCGCTGCAAACAAAAAATAAAACCCCCGGGGTCTCTTGTCATGCAAGAGGCCCCGGGGGTACTGTTTTATTTTGCCGCTTAGGTTTTTTCTTTTTGGCTTACGCCTCCCGCTCCTTACGCTTCAGGACGAAGGCTGCGGCGAGAATCGTCACGGGCAGGGCGATAACCCAAACCAGCACGCCGGTATCGCCGGTGGCGGGGGTATTGCTGCCGCCGGTCTGAACGGTCACATCGGTCATGTCATAGAGCCGGGTCTGGGCGTTTACGAAGCGGTAGTAGGCCGCCAGGGCGTAGTAGCCCTGCTCGGTGGCCATGCCGTCCCGGTCGCCGCCAGCGGTGTGGCGGAAGCCGCCGCCGGGGACATAGAAGCTGGCCAGAGCATCCAGCACCGTCAGGCCGTTCTTCACGAAGCGGCTGTCCGCGATGGGATCAATACCCAAAGCGGTGAGGGCCACGATGACCTGGGCGCAGGACTCGCTGTTCACGGTGCCCCAGCTGCCAAAGCCGCCGTCATTGCGCTGCAGGGCGGAAAGGGCCTCCAGGGCCTTATCCACAGCAGCCTTCACGGTCTCGTTGGTCTTATAGTAGGGTGCCAGGGCCTGGATGGCCATAGCGGTCATATCGGGGTCGGCGTTCTCGCCGCTGAGGTTCCAGCCGCCGTCGGGAAGCTGGGCGTCCAGAATGACCTGAATCAGCTTCTCCCGGGTCACATCACCCATGGTGGGGTAATTGTGGCTATCCAGGGCAATAAGGGTGAAAATGGGGCCGTTGATGCCCTGCTTCTGCACATAGGCCATGTTATCCAGGCCCTTCAGCAGATTGTGGCCGCCCACATTGGTGACATCCTTGCCGATAGCGGTCAGGGCCAGGATCACCCGGGCGTTGTCGGTAACTTTGGCCCGGTGCAGGCGCTCATTGGCGTCAGCCTTGGCCTTCACATACTCCACCACATTGTCATAGTACCCGGCGGGCACGGTGCGGCCACTGCGGGCCAGGCCGATGACCATCCACTCGCCGCCGGTGGAGTTCACCGTGGGGGTGCCCAGGCCCTGGATGAAGTCGCCGGTGGTCTTATAGATGGTATCCAGGTTTGCCATGAGGTCCGCGTGCTTGAGCCGGTTGAGCTTGATAATCGCGGCGTTCAGAGCAGCCACCTTGTCAGCGTCCACCAGGGCCTTGTCCTCGTCGGAAAGGGCGTCGTAGGCGGACTTGGCGGCGGTGATGGCGGCCTCACTATCCAGGGTGACATTGGCGCCGATGGCGTCAATAAGGTCCTCCACGGTCTCGATGTCGCCCTTCAAAACGGTGATAGTCAGGTCGCTGATCTCCATCTGATAGAACTTCGCATAGACATCCAGCCAATCGTATCCGCCGCTTCTGTGGGTAACATCCAGATAGCCGCCATGAATTCTGTAGGTGCCCGCCGGGGTGGTCTTGGGCACGGTGAAAGTGATGCTCTTGAGCGCCACCTCGGGGCCGACGGGGGTAGTGCCCTCGCCCTCCCAGGAGTCGCCGCCCTTGGACCACTTGGAGAAAATGTACTCCGCACCGGGAATATTGGTGGAGTAGTTCAGCA
>FR884125.1:39817-46196 GCA_000435975.1 Oscillibacter sp. CAG:241
TTCAGCAGGCAGTACTGCAGCTTATAGTCCTGGGCCAGCTGCTCGATGGGCAGCGTGGGGATGGAGATGGTAAGCTTGTCCCCAGCCTTGACCTGCCCGCCGTTCTCGGCCACGGTCTCATACTTGGGCTCCAGTTTGAAGTTGGGGTTCTCCTCCACCTGCAGCGTAATATCTGCCAGCATACCGAAGCCATAGCGGGTGGAATCGGCGATGCCGCCGGTGTTGCCCTGATCGCCCTCGCTGTCGGGTTTAGAGCCGTAGCCCCGGCTATCGGAGCTGCCCTTGGTGAGGGTGATCGTGCCGGATTCCGTCAGATAGGCCGCAATGCGGGGCTGACGAGCTACCTGTTTTTCCGAACCATTTTCATCAATACGGTTAATATCGTGCCCGTTGTCTGTATTTACTACGCTCTGCAGAGGCATATCCGTATAGAACACCGTCGTGGTCGCAGGGTTATAAATACGGAGGATCTTGTGGATATTGGTAGGCCGCCCGATGATCCAGATACCCGCCGTATCGCCGGTGCGCAGGGCCTCGCCGGGGCGGGAGATGTTCTCCTGCACATAGCGGGTGACCTTGCCCTTGAGGGAGTAGACCTGCGTGACGGTCTGTCCCTGATAGTCGGCGGTGACCTCGATGCCGTTGTAGCCGTCCTTGAGGAGGATGGTCACATTGCCGCTTTCATCGGGGGTGTAGTCGGTCTTGACGGGGGTACCGTCGGTGTTGTACTGGAGATAATTATAGACGCTGACCTTGGCGTTGGTGCCGTTGACCTTGAAGGTAAAGGGCGCACCCTGGGTGTCGTAGTTGTAGGTCCAGTTGTCGTATTTGCTGGTGTTGCTGAGGGAGGTGAAGTTCGTCAGGCTCTTGTTCAGATCCTGAATAGCCGTCTCCTCGGGGCTATTGACATGGACGGGAATCTCCGGGATCTGACCATAGAAATTGCCCGCCTTGTCCGTAAAGGTAACGGTGAAGGTGGTGGTGCCTGCCTTCTTGGGCACCAGGTAATACTTCATAGCCGGAGTATTGCCAAAGCTGCTCAGGCCGCCGTCCTTATAGACGTCCTCCACTTCCTTGATCTCGAAGATGCTGTCGTCCTTGATCTCGAACTTCAGAATACCGGGCAGGGTATAGGGCAGACCCCTTTCGGTTGAGTAAGACGGATACAAAGAGGTTGGGCGATTCGTCCAGATCTCCCGGAACACGGCGGGATAATAGGTGTCCTCGTGGCCCAGGTCCAGATTATAGTGGTTGGCCGACATCATGAAGTCGTCGTAATACTCCGTGGGCTTGCCGATGGAGCTGCCGTCCAGAATGGACTGCTCGTTGACGGTGCGGTACGCAGCCTTGTAGGCCGTCATGACTGCGGCGTTTTCCGCAGAGTAAATGTACGAAAACTCCGCACGCTGGGCATCGGACATCTCCAGATACTTCACCTGTGCATCCTGCACGGCGTCGTAATACTGGGCATAGTTTTCTGCGGTCACTTTCCCGGCAAAGGTGTTCACCAGGTCGATCCATGCCTGAACGCCGCCCTCATGGCGCTTTTTCAGCTCCTCCACGCGGGCCACGGAATCCTGCAGCTTTTTCACCGTCTCCGCGGACAGCTGCTTCTTTTCCTCGTCGGTAAATCTGTCATAGGCGCGCTGATAGCTCATGACGATCTTGTAGTGCTCGGAATACGTCAGATTATCGGTGCTCGGCAGAGCGCTGATAAAACCGGTCAGCTCCGCCGGAGTAGTCTTGACCACAATCACCGTAACAGTGGTGTGGATCTCGATTTTGTCATCCTTACTGTTGGTGCCAACGAATTCGATTACCGTTTTATCCTTTGCCAAGGGAACAGGTTTTCTGGCAAACGCCTGCATGACAGGTACAAGCATCTTCCGCTCGGCAATATGAACCTCACCGTCCACTAAAATCTTCGATTTTAATGTTTTCAGGCCCGAATTGCCCATTACGTTCATAAAATACGAAACACCGAAGTGGCCCACCGCAGGGGAAACATACACGGTATAATTCCAGCAGCCCTTGGCATAGCCGGTCTCGCCTGTGGGATTGCCGTTTTCATCTGTCTGGAACAGAGTACCCTCGGGATAGCCGTAGAATATATTTTCCTTGTCGAAATCGGGGGTACCACTGAAAATAAATTTCCCCCAATAGTAGTCGCCGGGCTTGGTGAGGGTCAGCTTGTAATTCTCCGTGCGGCCCTGGGCGGTGACGGCGATGTAGAAATAGGCCGAGCCGCTGCCGGTGAACTGATTCGCCGGGGTGGAAGCCACGCCGTTTTCAAAGTCCGCCAGGACCTTGCCGTCGCTGCTCTTGAGCTGGGCGGTGGCCCCTGCGGGCAGGTCGGAGAGCGTCACGGTGAAGCCGCCGTCGTTATACTGCTTGAGATGGGTATAGTTTGCCAGCTTGCCGGTGAAGGCGGCGGTTTCCTTGTCAAAGGTCAGGGCCACTTTGGTACCGGCGGAGCCGTCCTGATGGATGGAGGTGAGGGATACATTGTCGCCGGAGAGGAGGGTGCCCGCCGCCTGGAGGGCGATGGTGTAGGTCTCCGGGGCGGTATCGCCGTCATTGCCCACCTTCAGGGTGATGACGGTGCCCACCTGAACGGGAATGGCATCCTTGCGGCCATACTCCGTGCCGCCCACATAGATGCGGACGCGATTCTGCTTGTTGCTGGCGGTAGGGGTGACAGTGAGGGCGGTGACGCTCTCGGGCAGAATCATGGTATAGTCATGCACGTCGCTGGAGAATGCCGGGATCAGCTCGCCTGCGCTGAGGGCGATGGCCTTGAGGCTCTTGTCGCTGGCGTCGAAGGAGCCGCCGATGTCCGCGCCCAGATTGCAGGTATGCTGTACGGCGATCTCGTCGCCGGATTTCAGCTTGCCGTTGGCCACGGTGTAGTTGGCGAAGCCCTCGCTGGTAAACCAGTCGTTGAGGGTACCCATCCAGCCGGAATCCTTCGACGCGTCCTTCTCCTTGATGCCGTTGATTTCGCTGATGTAGCCCGTGTCCGCGCCGGTCTGGGAATAGCCCCTGGCCGTCAGCGCGTCCACGATGCAGCTCATCATGGAGGAGTCAGCCTTGAGGGTGACCCACTCGTCCACCAGCGTCCCCTCCCAGGGTGCGCCGTCGGCCTTGGTCCATGTGGTGTTTTCCACCGTCACATGGACCTGGCCTGTGTGGTCGTCTGCCGCCAGCACGCTCACGGGAAGCAGTGACAGCGCCATGATAAGCGCCAGCAGCAGAGAAATGATTCTCTTTTTCATTTCTTTTTCCTTTCATTCTTTTTATTTATGTAAATGCCGAAGCAATCACACACTTTTTGTCATTGCGAGGGCGCACCGCGCCCGTGACAATCTGTAATACCCTATATCTCACGCCCCCTGTTTCCCGTCCCCCGGGCCGCGCCCTCTACAGCACGGCCCGGGTCTCGGGAAAAAGAAAGGAACGACAAATAGCGCAAAAATTTTTCTGGAAAGCGGGACGGGAAAGGTCTGCCGTCCCCCTCGCCCCGGCGGCTTGAAATGGCTATCATGCTTTCCATGGAAAGCATGAGGCACCATGGTGCCTGGCAGCAAAAAATCACCCGGCCGCCAAAAAGCAGCCGGGTGAAGCAATTTTCGCAACAACTTTGGCCCCGGTACTGGCAGTGGCCCGGGAGCAGCGTATTGCGTATCTGACTTAGCCGAATAAACCGGCATCACAGTGACCGTCTCGCGGGGCCTCTCACCCCATTCCGCCGCCGGGATAAACCCGGCTCACGCTGTCCCGTTATTCAGTTCGAGTGCATTATAGCACAGGATATGACATATTGCAATGGAGAAACCTCCGTCATTCACCCCGACTTGATATCTCCCGGTGCATATATATTGTTCTTAGGCGAAAGCCTAATCTCGCAGCCTTCCGGTGAGGTCCACACCCCGGTGTGGTCTCAGGCATTCATGGGCCCCGTAGGGCATTCTGACCCCCTGTACGAAGGCAGTCCCGTGGAGGATGCGGCGCTTAGGAACCTCCGGCTTGAAAATCTGCGGAGAGCCATTGCGGGGCTGGATGTGCAGGGTCAAAACCTGCTCTCTCTCCGTTACGGCGAGGAGCTGACCATGGAGGAGATCGGCCAGATCTACGGCATCTCCAAAATGGCGGCATCAAAGCGACTGAAAAAGCTGTACCAAAAGTTAGAGGATTCTGTCTTATGACAGGGTCCTCTGACTTTTTTGGTTTACAAATCCGCTCTAAGGGTCCTATAAGGTGAGGGACTATCTCAGGCACACATTTGCCACGCTGGCTTTACAAAACGGCGTGGACGTGAAAACTGTCAGCAGCATGCTGGGGCACTACGATGCGGGGTTCACTCTCCGCACCTACACCCACGCCACCCGTCAAAAGCAGGACGAAGCCGCACAGACCATGGGCAGCTTCATGGCACAGGTGATGTGAGCTGATCAAACTGCACCGCAATAACAAACTAGAGCTCCTGCCCATGGGGCAGGAGCTCTAATTTACTCATTTCACCGCATCCAGAGTGTCATGGCTGCCAACAGGACGCCTAGAAAACCGAAGCTGATGGCGGAGAACAGCACCATGAACCGCCCCGCCTGCCCCTTGACGTGCTTTGTGTATTCCCGGAAAGTGATCAGGCTGGCCAGTGACGCCACCAGCGTCCCCGCGCCGCCGATATTCACGCCCACCAGCAGTCCTCGATAGTCGCCGGTGAACCGGCTCAGCAGGATGGCTGCCGGTACGTTGCTGATGACCTGACTGGTCAGTGCCGCCACCGGCATGGCCCCGTGGGTGAGCAGCTTCCGGAACAGCTCACGCACCGGCTCAACCCGCGCCATGTTGCCCGAAAAGGTGAAAAACGCCGCAAACGTCACCAGCAGTCCCCAGTCCACGCCCAGCAGCGCACGGCGATCCAGCACCAGCAGAGCCATCACGATAACAAGCAGTCCCAGCCAGTAGGGGATTCCCCGCAGCACCATAGCCGCCGCCACGCAGAACAGTACGCCGTATACCGCAGTACGACGCTTGTCCGGCAGTGTCTCCTGCCGGGGGACAGTCAGCCCTTCACAGGGCAGAAACAGACAGCACAGCAGGATCAGCGCCGTGGACAGCAGGAACGGCGGCAGCATAATGGACAGGAATTCCCCGTTAGGGATGTTGTAGTGGTTGAACAGATACAGGTTCTGGGGATTGCCGAAAGGCGTCAGCATACCGCCCAGGTTGGCGGCGCAGTTCTGCAGAATGAACGTCAGCGCCGTCCATTTCGTCTGGCCGGTGCGCTCCAGCACAAACCAGCTGAGGGGCAGGAACGTCAGCAGTGCCGTGTCGTTGGTCAGCAGCATGGAGCCCGCCAGCGTGATACCTACCAGCGCCGTCACCGCGCCGCGGGTGGTGTGGAACACCTGCACCAGCCTCTGCGCCAGCAGAGGAAACAGTCCCACGCGGCGCAGCGCACCCACCACCGCCAGCACGCACAGCAGGCAGGATAGCGTTTTCACATCGTAGTAGCCAAGATAGGCCGCGTCAGGCGGCACGAACACCGCCGTCACCGCCGCGGCCAGCACCGCAATCACCGGCATGGCGTTGGCCTTACACCACCGTAGCAGCTTCATAAATACCTCGCACAGCCTCGTAAGAGGCAGAGAAAATCAACGGCAGGTACTGTAGCATATCCTGCCGCAAAATACAAGAACGCGGCGAAACAAAGAAAAGGCCTTTCAGAATAACGGCTTTTCCGTCCGCTCATCTTTTGCCCTTTCCGAGCATTTCCCCGTGTGGGTCACGGTGTGGGTCAGGCAGTTGACCCACATTTTGACCCACACATAAAAATACGTTTTTCCAACAAAAAAACACCGAAAGCCGAAGTTTTCGATGCTTTTTGGAGCTGCTGGGCGGATTCGAACCGCCGACCTCATCCTTACCAAGGATGCGCTCTACCGACTGAGCTACAGCAGCATATGGCGACCAAGATGGGGCTCGAACCCACGACCTCCAGCGTGACAGGCTGGCGTTCTAACCAACTGAACTACTTGGCCATCAATTTTCAGGAGATCTTGTCGAACTCGAGCTTTTAAAGTATACCAGAAACAACAAACGTTGTCAATAAGAAAATGGCAGGGGCAGAAAGATTCGAACTCTCGACACGCGGTTTTGGAGACCGCTGCTCTACCAGCTGAGCTATACCCCTATATGGTGGGCCTTCGGGGACTCGAACCCGGGACCGGACGGTTATGAGCCGTCTGCTCTAACCAACTGAGCTAAAGGCCCAAGTGATCGATCTCTATGGCTTATGTAAAAAGAAGTGTGCCGCCACCTTTTGGAGTGGCGGCACACCCTTATTGTGGCGCCTTCTGTAGGGCTCGAACCTACA
>FR884126.1:0-3213 GCA_000435975.1 Oscillibacter sp. CAG:241
GGCGGCGGACCTGCTGATCTTCGCCTATGGCATGGACGGGGGGCAGGCGGCGCTGTATGTGACGCTGCACCTGGTGCTGCTGGGGGCGGCTATCTGGCAGGTGCTGGCCCTGCGGCAATTGCAGCGGGGAGGCGAGAAGCTGGCGGAGGGGGACTTTTCCCATCCCGTGACCCTGAGCCGGGGGGCGCTGCCGGAGCTGAAGCGCCATGCGGAGAACCTGAACTCCGTGCAGGCGGGCATTCAGCGGGCTGTGGAGGAGAAAATGAAGTCCGAGCGGCTGAAAACCCAGTTGATCACCAACGTGTCCCACGATATCAAGACGCCGCTGACGTCCATCGTCAGCTATGTGGACCTGCTGAAAAAGGAGGAGATGCCCTCCGACGCGGCGCGGGAGTATCTGGCGGTGCTGGACCGGCAGTCCCAGCGGCTGCGGAAGCTGACGGAGGACCTGGTGGAGGCGTCCAAGGCATCCACGGGGAATATACCGGTATCGCCGGCCCCTACGGACCTGAACGTGCTGCTGAGCCAGGTGTGCGGCGAGTATCAGCAGCGGCTGGAGGACCAGGTGCTGGAGCCGGTGCTGGCTCTGTGCCAGCCGGGGCCAGTGGCCATGGCCGACGGGCGGCTGCTGTGGCGGGTGCTGGACAACCTGATGAGCAACATCTGCAAATACGCCATGCCCGGGACAAGGGTGTATCTGTCCACGGAGGCGGGAGAGGACGGCGTGCGGATGGTGGTGAAGAATATCTCGCGGTATCCGCTGAATATCTCCGCCGACGAGCTGACGGAGCGGTTCGTCCGGGGGGATAGCTCCCGGTCCACCGAGGGCAGCGGGCTGGGGCTGTCCATCGCCACCAGCCTGACCGCCATCCAGGGCGGCGACTTCCGACTGACCATCGACGGCGACCTGTTCAAGGTGACGCTGACGCTGCCCCGGGCGGAGCAGGAGGAAAAACAGGAATAACGGCGCATGAAAATACCCTCCGGCGGAGTGAAAACCGCCGGAGGGTGATTTTTATGTGTTGGCACAGCGGGACAGAAACTGCCGGGTGCGCTCCATCCGGGGATGGTCCATGACCTGACGGGGGTCCCCCTGCTCCACGATGACGCCGCCGTCCATGAAGATCAGCCGGTCCGCCACGTCCCGGGCGAAGGCCATCTCGTGGGTCACCACGATCATGGTGGTGCGGCGGCCGGCCAGCTGGCGGATGACCCGCAGCACCTCGCCGGTAAGCTCCGGGTCCAGGGCGGAGGTGGGCTCGTCGAAGCACAGCACGTCCGGCTCCATGCACAGGGCCCGGGCGATGGCCACACGCTGCTTCTGGCCGCCGGAGAGCTGATGAGGGTAGTGCCCGGCCCGGTCTGACAGGCCCATCTGGTCCAGCAGGTCCAGCCCCCGGTCCCGGATGTCCTGCTCCGTCTCGCCGTCCCGCCGGGCCAGCCGCCGGGCCAGGGTCACATTTTCCAGGGCTGTGTACTGGGGGAACAGGTTGAAGTCCTGAAAGACCAGGCCGAAGTGCAGCCGCTTCCGGCGCAGGTCCCGCTCCCGGTCCGGAGGCCGGGACGCATCCAGCAGGGGCTCTCCCCGCAGGGAAATGACACCGCCGTCGGGGCGCTCCAAAAAGTTCAGGCACCGCAGCAGGGTGGTTTTGCCGCTGCCGGAGGAGCCGATGACGGACAGCGTTTCACCCTCCGGCAGCTGGAAGCTCACATCCCGCAGCACCCGGGTGCCGCCGAAGGCTTTCTCCAGGTTCTCAACGCTTAAATATGCCATGGCGGCCTCCTTTACCGGAAATAGCTGAGACGGCGCTCCAGATACCGGAACAGCAGCGTCAGCAGCCCCACGAACAGCAGATAATATATCCCTGTATAGAACAGGGGCCAGGTGATCCCGGCGGACTTCACATAGTCCTCGCCGGCCTTGGTCAGCTCCACAATGGCGATGATCCGGGCCAGGGAGGTGTCCTTTACCAGGGTGATGATCTCATTGGACATGGGGGGCAGGATCCGCTTGACCACCTGCAGAAGCGTGACCCGGAAGAAGATCTGCCGCCGGGTCATGCCCAGCACCTGTCCTGCCTCCCGCTGGCCCGCCGGGATGGCCTGGATGCCGCCCCGGTAGATAACGGAGAAGTAGCAGGCGTAGTTCAGCACAAAGGCCACGATGCACGCCAGCATCCGGTGGCTGCCCCAGATGTTCCGGCCCAGCCACAGGCCCGGGCCGTAAAAGATGATGATCAGCTGCAGCACCAGAGGCGTTCCCCGGATCACCCACACCAGGGCGTCGAACACCGCCCGCACCGGGCGGCACCGGCTCATGGACCCCAGGGCCACCAGCAGCCCCAGGGGCAGGGAGAACGCCAGCGTCAGCCCGAACAGCACCGCCGCCTGACGCAGCCCCTGAAGCAGGGAAAGGGTAACGGTCCAGAACATGGCGTTATGCGGCGGGAACCACCACCACCTGAGCATTGCGGCAGTAGGCGGGGGTGCAGGTCATGGCGTTCTGCACGCCGTCGGTGAGGGTCATGCCGTTCCACACCACGTCGATGGCCTGGCTGTTCAGCTCGTTGACCTTCTGGCCCCAGTCGATGACCACAAATTCCACCTCCACGCCCAGGCGCTGGGCCACCAGCCGGGCAAGCTCCGCGTCGAAGCCGGTCCACTGGCCGCTGTCGTCCTTGTAGTCCATAGGCGCAAACTCCGTGATGCCCACCACCAGGGTGCCCTTGTTCTGAATGTAGGCCACGTCACCGGCGGCATCCTGGGTATAGCTGGTCTGGGGCAGCTCTACCAGCAGGTCCTCCCGGACGCCGAACTGCCGGGCCAGCTTCTGGGTGGTGCCGTCCCGGTAGGCATCCTCCAGGACCTCGGTGATGAAGTCCGCCAGGTCGGAGCCCTGGCGGCAGCCGATGCCGTATTCCTCCTCCGTGAGGCTGTCGGTATAGGTGAGGTTGGGATAGCTGGTGTCGGGTCCGATCATGGCGCCGGCCATCAGCAGGTCAATAACGGCGGCGTCGGAGGTCCCGGCGGCAACCTCCATCAGGGCGGCTGCCTGATCCTGGACACTGTTGACGGTCCAGCCCTTTTCCTTGGCCACCTCCTCGCCGGCGGAACCGGCCTCCACGGCATAAATCGTGTTCTTGGCACCGCTCTGGCCGCAGGCGGACAGAGCGGCGGGGGGGGGGAGGAACAGGGGGGGGGGAGAGCAGGCGG
>FR884126.1:3245-12772 GCA_000435975.1 Oscillibacter sp. CAG:241
TCCGCGTTGAATGATGTTCTTCATGATTTCCTCCATTCCCCGGTCCCTATCGCCGGGTGATTTAGCATGCTAATACACTACCACACTACCGAGATAAAGTAAAGACGGAATAAACACCAAATTTACCCCTGTGGGGCCGGCGTGTTTTGCACGGAAAACACAAAACGACAAAATGTCCGCACAAAGCGGACGTTTGACTGCGATTGACGGCGGCGGCCCCGGGGCATGCTAACCGGGAGAGGAGGCGCACATGGACATTTTTGACGGATTGTCCGCTCTGGGCGGACTGTGCCTGTTTTTATTCGGCATGAGCATCATGGCCGAGGCTCTCCAGCGCCGGGCAGGCGGACGGCTGGGGGGACAGCTGCGCCGCATGACCCGCAGCCGCTGGGCGGGCTTTTTCACGGGTCTTGCGGTGACGGCGGCGGTGCAGAGCTCGTCGGCGGCTATGGTGATGGTGGTGGGATTCGTGAACTCCGGACTGCTGACCCTGGGTCAGGCGGTGGGGGTCATCATGGGTACCAATGTAGGCACCACAGTGACGCCCTGGCTGCTGAGCCTGGGCGGACTGGAGGGGGGCGGTTTTCCGGGACGGCTGCTGCGGCCTGCGGGCTTCGTGCCCCTGCTGAGCCTGTGGGGCATCATCGCATATCTGTCCAGGAATGGCCGCCGCCGGGATACCGGCCAGGCCCTGCTGGGTTTTGCCACATTGATGCAGGGAATGGAGCTGATGTCCGGCTCTGTGGCAGGACTTGCCCAGGCAGAGGGCTTCCGCCGGCTGTTTACGGCCTTTACGGACCCGCTGCTGGGGTTGCTGGCCGGGGCGGTGCTGACGGCGGTGATCCAGTCCAGCTCCGCCTCCGTGGGGATATTGCAGGCCCTGGCCGCCAGCGGTCAGGTTACGGTGGGCGCCGCTGTGCCCATCATTATGGGGCAGAACATCGGCACCTGCATCACGGCCATGCTGTCCTCCGTGGGGGCCAGCCGCAATGCCCGCCGGGCGGCGCTGGTCCACCTGCTGTTCAACCTTACCGGGGCCGGGGTGTGGCTGGCGGTGTTCTGGGTGGTGAAGGTGCTGGCGGCTCCGACGATGCTGGCCCGTCCCGTGACTCTGCCGGGGGTGGCGGTGATCCACACGGCCTTCAACCTGCTGTGCACGATGCTGCTGTTTCCGGCGGCGGGACTGCTGGAGCGGGCGGTGCTGCGGCTGCTGCCGGGTGAGGACGGGGAGAAGGGGACGGAGCTGGACTCCCGGCTGCTGGCGGCCCCGTCGGCGGCCCTGGAAAAATGCCGGGAGCTGGCCGGAGAGATGGCGGCCCTGGCCCGGGATAACCTGCGCCGGGGCGTGGCTGCTCTGACGGAGGTGCAGCCTGCTTCGGCAAAGGAGCTGCGGCGGCAGGAGGAGCGCATCGACCGGATGGAGGACGTGATGGGGACATTCCTGGTGCGGCTCAGCGGCCAGACGCTGACCCGGCGGGCCAACGCCCGGGCGGCGGAGCTGCTGGCGCTGATCGGCGATTTTGAGCGGCTGGGGGATCACGCCATGAACCTGTTGGAAAGCGGGGAGGAGCTGCGGGATAAGGACATTTCCCTGCCCGCTGAGGACCGCCGGGAGCTGCGGGTGCTGACGGACGCCGTGGAGGAGATCGCGGACCTGGCCCTGGACGCCTTCCGACGGGAGGACCCCGCCGCCCAGGCGGAGGTGGAGGCCCTGGAGCAGGTCATCGACGGCCTGAAGGAGCAGCTGCGGTCCCGGCGCATCCGGCGGATGCAGCAGGGGAGCGGCACCATGGAGCTGGGCTTTGTATGGTCCGACGTGCTGACGGACCTGGAGCGGGCGGCGGACCATTGCAGCAACATTGCCGGGTGCGTGGCGGGGCTGCCCGATGGGAACCAGGGGCTTCATGCCGCCCAGACGGCCCTGCGGCAGCAGGACCCGGCGTTTGAGGACCGGGTCCGCCGCTATGCGGAAAAGTATCGGGTATGAAAAACTACCCCGGCGCAGGCACCGCCTGCGCCGGGGTTCAACTTGTCAAAAAGAATTTTTGACAAGTTGAACAAGCATTTTCAGAGCTTTCATAAAAGCTCTGAAAATGCGGTGATTGAAAACGAAAGACACCCCTGATGGGTTTCTTTCGTAACTATCTTCCTTTCCGAAGGCGGAGGCGATCCTGCTTTTTTGACATGCGGTGAGGGAAATTTCCGCATCCCGTTTCGACGATTATTTGCCATCGGTGTGCCATAATACACGCTGATCGGCTAATTTTTCCACCTGCCGGGGCCGGAAAAGGAATCGCACCGGAAAAAACCCGGTTTTGGGCAGGGGAGGGCTTGAGAAATTGGGACATATCCTGTACAATATAATTTTACAGGCATACAAAGAGGGGGGATTCCCATGAAACGATATCGTCGCCGGGCGCTGTGTCTGCTGCTGGCGGCGGCGCTGCTGCTGGGCGGCTGCGCCGGACCCACGGCAGGGAAGGACGACGGCAGACTGCGGGCGGTTTGCACCCTGTTTCCTTACTATGATTTTGTCCGGGCCATCGGCGGCGACCGGGTGGAGCCGTATCTGCTGGTGACCGCCGGGCGAGAGGCCCACAGCTTCGAGCCTACGCCTCTGGATGTGATCCGCATCTCTGAGGCGGACGTGTTTCTCTGCAACGGCGGCGAAAGCGAGGAATGGGTAGAGGACATTCTGTCCGCTGCCGGGGAGAACATCGGCTCTGTGGTCCGTATGATGGACCACGTGGACGCCCTGGGTGAGGAATTTTCCGAGGGCATGCAGGGCGGCCACGACGATCACGACGGCCATGACGATCACGACGGCCACGACGATCACGACGGCCATGACCACGACGGTCATGAGGAGCACATCGAATACGACGAGCATATCTGGACCTCACCCCGCATTGCCATGGACCTGTGCCGGGTCATCGCGGATACCCTGTCCCAGGCGGACCCGGACCACGCGGCGGAGTATCAGACGCGGCTTGCGGCGTATGTGCAGAAGCTGTCGGACCTGGACCAGGCGTTCCGGGACACGGTGGAAGGAGGCAGCCGCCGCCTGCTGGTGTTCGGCGACCGGTTCCCGCTGCTGTATTTCTGCCGGGAGTACGGCCTGGACTACCGGGCGGCCTTCCACGGCTGCTCCGGCGACACGGAGCCGTCTCTGGCTACGCTGAAGTACCTCATTGACAAGGTGCGGGCGGAGCAGATTCCGGTGGTGTACACCATCGAGCTCAGCAGCCAAAAGGTGGCCTCCGCCATTGCCGAGACCACCGGGGCCAGGATCCTGACCTTTCACTCCTGCCAGACCCTGACCCGGCAGGAATTTGACCGGGGGGAGACGTATCTCTCCCTGATGTGGAAAAATGTGGACGTACTGAAGGAGGGGTTGTCATGAGCGAACCCAAGATACTCATAGACTGCCGTGACGCGGCCCTGGGCTATGAGGGCCGCCCCATCTGGGAGCATCTGTCGTTCCGGGTGCGCCGGGGGGATTATCTTTGCATCGTGGGGGACAACGGCTCCGGCAAGTCCACCCTGCTGAAAAGTCTGCTGGGCCTGCTGCGGCCCCTGTCCGGGGAAATCCACCTGGACGACAGTGTGCGCCGGGGGGCCATCGGCTACCTGCCCCAGCAGACCCGGGCGCAGAAGGATTTCCCCGCCACCGTCAGCGAGGTGGTGCTGTCGGGCTTCCTGAGCGCCCGGGGATGGAAATTTTTCTACACACCGGCTCAGAAATCCCAGGCATTGCAGCACATGGGCAAGCTGGGCATTCTGGAGCTGAAGGACCGGTGTTACCGGGAGCTGTCCGGCGGCCAGCAGCAGCGGGTGCTGCTGGCCCGGGCTCTGTGTGCGGCAGGGAATCTGCTGGTGCTGGATGAACCGGTGACGGGACTGGACCCCGCTGCCGCCGACGACCTGTACCGCACCCTGCGGTATCTCAACCGCACCGAGGGCATGGCCGTGGTGATGGTGACCCACGACATCCGCAGCGCCCTGCGGGATGCCACCGCCATCCTGCACGCCGGACGGAACCAGTGGTTCCTGGGCACGCCCCGGGAATATCTGGCCTCGCCCTACGGAAAACGCTTCGGAGGTGACCTGTCATGAGCCTGCTGCTGGAAATGTTTACCTATCCCTTCATCGTCCGGGCCTTCGTGGTGGGCATTCTGGTGTCCCTGTGCGCGGCGCTGCTGGGGGTGCCCCTGGTGCTCAAGCGGTATTCCATGATCGGCGACGGCCTGAGCCATGTGTCCTTCGGGGCCCTGTCCATCGCCGTGGCCTGCGGCTGGGCCCCGCTGCCGGTATCCATTCCGGTGGTGATCTTGGCGGCCCTGGGCCTGCTGCGGCTGACGGAAAACAGCCGCATGGGGGCCGATGCCGCCATTGCCGTGGTGTCCGCCTCGTCCCTGGCTGCCGGCGTCATTGTCACCAGCCTGACCACCGGCATGACCACGGACGTGGACAGCTATATGTTCGGCTCCATTCTGGCCATGGACCGGTCGGACGTGGCCCTCAGCGCCGGACTGTCGGCGGCGGTGCTGCTGCTGTTCGTGCTGTTTTACCACAAGCTGTTCGCCATCACCTTCGACGAGAGCTTCTCCCGGGCCACCGGTGTGCGGGTGGGGCTGTACAATACGTTCCTCTCCGTGCTGACGGCCCTGACCATCGTGCTGGGAATGCGGATGATGGGGGCTATGCTGATCTCCAGCCTGGTGATCTTCCCGGCCCTGTCCGCCATGCGGGTGAGAAAGAGCTTCAGGGGCGTGGTGATCCTGGCGGGGATCCTGTCCGTGACCTGCTTCTGCGCGGGGCTCACCGCATCGTATCTGCTCAGCACCCCGGTGGGCGCCACGGTGGTCATCGCCGACCTGCTGGCGTTTCTGGTGTGCAGCATAGTGGGGAAGAAATAGATAAACGCTCAGCCTGTCAAAAAAACCCCGCTTTCACGCGTGAAAGCGGGGTTTTTTTGACAGGCTGAGGGCGGGGACGCTTGTGCGTTCCGGTCCTTTTCCGGTTTACAAACGGCTCACAGGCTGACGCCGCCGTCGGCGGAGGATGCGTCCTCCAGCAGGGGGGCAATGCGGTCCAGCAGAGCGCGGACCTGCTGCGGGCAGCGGCCAATGTAACGGGCCGGGTCCATGAGGCGGTCCAGCTCCGGGCGGGTCATACCAAAGGCCGGGTCCGCCGCCAGACGGTCCAGCAGGTCGCAGGGCTCACCGTCCTTCATCCGGGCGGTGGCGGCCATGGAGTGTACCCGCACCCGCTCATGGAGCTCCTGCCGGTCGCCGCCGCGCTTGACGGCCTCCATCATCAGGTTCTCCGTGGCCAGGAAGGGCATATACTCCCGGATGGTCTTGTCCACCACCTTTTCGTTGACCCGCAGGCCGTCTGTAACGTTCTGGGCCAGGCGCAGAATGGCGTCGGCGCACAAAAAGCCCTCGGGCATGGACAGGCGGCGGTTGGCAGAGTCGTCCAGGGTGCGCTCCATCCACTGGACGGAGGCAGTCATGGGAGCATTCATGGCGTCGGCCATGAGATAGCGGCTCAGGGAGCAGATGCGCTCACAGCGCATGGGGTTGCGCTTATAGGCCATGGCCGACGAGCCGATCTGGTGCTCCTCAAAGGGCTCCTCCAGCTGACGGTCGTGCTGCAGCAGGCGGATGTCATTGGCCATGCGGTAGACGCTCTGAGCCATAGACGACAGGCAGTTCAGAATCCGGGCATCTACCTTCCGGGGGTAGGTCTGGCCGCAGACGGTGAAGCAGGAGTCAAAGCCGAACCCGGCAGCGATGCGGCGGTTCATCTCGTCAATCTTTGCCTCATCGCCCTCAAAGAGATCCATGAAGCTGGCCTCGGTGCCGGTGGTGCCCCGGCAGCCCAGAAAGCGCAGGCTCCCCAGGACAAAATCCAGCTCCTCCAGGTCTGACAGCAGATCCTGGAGCCACAGGCAGGCTCGCTTGCCCACGGTGACAGGCTGGGCGGGCTGATAGTGGGTATAGCCCAGGGTGGGCGTGGCGGCGTATTTTTCCGCAAAGGCAGAGAGATTCTTCATCACCGCCAGCAGCTGGCCCCGGAGATAACGCAGCCCGTCCCGGTACAGGATCAGGTCGGCGTTGTCGGTGACGTAGCAGCTGGTGGCCCCCAGATGGATGATGCCCGCCGCCAGAGGCGCGGCCTTGCCGTAGGTATAGACGTGGGCCATGACATCGTGGCGGACCTCCCGCTCCCGCTGCCGGGCGGTGTCGTAGTCGATATCGGTGATGTGCTGCTCCAGCTGGCGGACCTGCTCCTCCGTTACCGGCAGACCCAGGTCATGCTGGGCCCGGGCCAGGGCCGTCCACAGGCGGCGCCAGGTCTGAAAGCGCATGTCCGGAGAGAACAGGTGCAGCATATACGGTGAGGCGTAGCGCCCGGCCAGGGGGGATTCGTAAACGTCGTGGGACATAAGGGTCCTCCGTTTCCTTGGGTTCAGCGGACGATGAGGCTGTCGCGCTCGGCGCCCACGGACACATAGCCGATGTGGCAGCCGATGGCCCGCTCCACATACTCCACATAGTCCCGGGCCGCTTGGGGCAGATCCTCCCAGGTGCGGGCGGCGGAAATGTCGCAGGTCCAGCCGGGGACATACTCGACAACGGGCTTGGCCTGGTCCAGCAGCACCGGGAAGGGGAATTCGTCGGTGCGCTGGCCGTTGATCTCATAATGGGCGCAGACAGGGATCCGGTCCATGTAGCTGAGAATGTCCAGCTTGGTCAGAGCGATGTTGGTAGCATTCTGGGTCCGGACACCGTAGCGGGTGGCCACCAGGTCGATGGGACCCACCCGGCGGGGACGGCCGGTCTTGGCGCCGTATTCGTCACCGGCGTCCCGGAGCTTTTCAGCATCCGCGCCGAACCACTCGCAGACAAAGGGACCCTCGCCCACGCAGGAGGAATAGGCCTTCACCACGCCCACCACCTTGTCGATGGATGCGCCGGGCAGGCCGGAGCCTACCGGGGCAAAGGCGGCAATGGTGTTGGAGGAGGTGGTATAGGGATAGATGCCGTAGTCCAGGTCCCGCAGAGCGCCCAGCTGGCCCTCGAACAGGATGGACTTGCCGTGGGCCTGGGCCTGGTGGAGATAGCGGCCGGTGTCGGCCACATAGGGCTTCACCCGCTGGCCGTACTGCTCCACCCAGGCCATCATCTCATCCATGGTGTACCCCTTGGCGCCGTAGACCTCCCGGAGGATCAGGTTCTTCCACTCCAGCAGGTCCTGGAGATGGGCCCGCAGATGGTCGGGGTACAGCAGCTCGCCGGCCAGGACGGTCTTTTTCTGGTACTTGTCGGAATAGAAGGGGGCGATGCCCTGCTTGGTGGAGCCGTACTTCTTATCCTTCAGCCGCTGCTCCTCCAGGGCGTCCAGCTCCCGGTGCCAGGGCAGCAGCAGACTGGCCCGTTCGCTGACCAGCAGATTCTCGGGGGTGATGTCCACGCCGCCCTGGCGGACGGTGTCGATCTCCTTGAGCAGATTCTCGCAGTCCAGGGCCACGCCGTTGCCCAGGATGTTCATGACACCGGAGCGGAAAATGCCGGAGGGCAGCAGATGCAGGGCGAACTTGCCCTTTTCGTTGATGACCGTGTGCCCGGCGTTGCCGCCGCCCTGATAGCGCACCACCACGTCATATTGTTGGGTGAGGTAGTCCACCATGCGGCCCTTGCCCTCGTCGCCCCAGTTGATACCCACGATCGCGCAATTTGACATGTCTTTGTCTCCTCATCTATATCATAACAGAATTTTTGGCGGGTTTCCACCGCCAACAGCCCCTTATTATACCGAAAAGCGCGTCAGAAGTAAATAACAAATCCGACATATCTGACATTATTATTTCTAATACTTGTTGTGAATATACACGATAAACATGCATGTATTTTCAGCATAAATTACAAAAAACTTGTGCGTTCTGCTGCTTGACGACTGGGGGGCGGCGGGGCTATAATCATTTGTTCCTTTTAATGGGAGGTAAATGCTATGGAAAAACAGAAAAAATCCCTGTTCGGGCCAATGGACCTGACCAAGGGGACATGCTGGAAAACGATTCTGATCTTTTCGCTGCCGGTGATCCTGTCGTATCTGCTGCAGCAGGTGTATTCCATCAGTGACGCGGCCATTGTGGGCCAGACGCTGACGGCCCAGGAGGTGGCGGGCGTCAACGACACCACGTCGCTGGTGTTCATCTTTCTGCAATTCGCCTTCGGTGTCAGCGCAGGCTTCTGCGTGGTGACGTCATGCCAGGTGGGTGCCCGGAACCAGGCAGGCGTGCGGCGGTCCCTGGCCACCCAGATCATCCTGTCGGCGGTGCTGACGGTGCTGCTGACGGCCCTGGCCCTGGCGCTGTTGAATCCCATGCTGGCGTGGATCAACGTGACGCCGGACAATGCCGAGGTGTATCGCGCCGCGTATACCTATTGCTTCATCATCTTCGCGGGCACCGGGGCCCAGCTGTTTTATAACTTCATCTGCGCGTTTCTGCGCAGCATGGGCGACTCCCTGACGCCGCTGCTGTTCCTGCTGTTTTCCACGGTGCTGAACGTGGGGCTGGACCTGCTGTTCATCATGGTGTTCCGGTGGGGCGTGGCCGGTGCGGCCATTGCCACGGTGGCGGCTCAGCTCATCAGCACGGTGGCGTGCTTCATCTATGCCTTTGCCAAGTATCCTCAGCTGCGGCTGCACCGGGAGGACATGCGGATCACCCGGGGCGATATCCGCCGCCATGTGGTGCAGGGCGTGCCCCTGGGGCTGCAATTCTCGGTGCTGGCCATCGGCATTATCGTCATGCAGGGCGTGGTGGTACAGTTTGACATGCTGGACGGCGTTATGGTGTCCTCCTCCGCCCAGATGGGCTTCGGCGCGGCCAACAAGCTGTCCAGCCTGACGGCAACGCCTATGAATGCCCTGGGCACGGCTATGACCAGCTTCACCGCCCAGAACCTGGGCGCGGGCAACTATGACCGCATCCGCAGGGGCGCGCTGCAGGCTCTGGGGATGATGGCCATCATCGCCGTGGCGGCGGTGAGCTGCGGACTGCTGCTGACGCTGAACAATACATATCTGCATATCTTCCTGTCGGCGGACAAGATCACGGCAGATACCATCCGGTTCGGCAACACGTTCCTGTATGTGGATTATTCCATGTATCTGTTCCTGGGCTGCGTATTCATCACCCGCAACTGTGTCCAGGGCATCGGACGGTCCCAATTCGTGCTGGGGGCCGGCGCGGCGGAGCTGGTGGCCCGGATCGCCGTGTGCCTGGTGCTGCCTGCTGCTGTGGCAGGGGGCACCGTCAGCGCGGCGGCCAGCCCGGCGGCGTTTTACGCCCTGTGTGCTGCAGACCCGCTGGCGTGGATCGCCGCGGACATCATCATGGGCATCCCCGTGGTGCGGAACATCCTGCGGAAGGATTACCGGTATATGAATCTGTGAAGAAACGCTCCCTGTGCCGGAAGGCACAGGGAGCGTTTGAGCTTGTCAAAAAAGGG
>FR884127.1:0-248 GCA_000435975.1 Oscillibacter sp. CAG:241
AGACCGCCGCTATCGGGGCGGCGTGATCTTGGCGGGGGTGAAGCTGAGTCTCCACGCCCTGTTTTCCGGCACGGCCCAACTGCCGGATATCGCCCTGGAGGCCCCGGGGAAGGTCATCTGCTCCGTTACGGAGGACAGCCTTCAGGCCGGGGCCATTTACGGAGCCGCCGCCATGGCGGACGGTCTGCTGGACCGCATGGAGGAGGAGCTGGGCGTCCCCTGCACCGCCGTGGCCACCGGCGGCCCGG
>FR884127.1:310-2550 GCA_000435975.1 Oscillibacter sp. CAG:241
CCGCCGGGACATCCGCCGGGACGACAGCCTGCTTCTGCGGGGTCTGGCCCTGATCTGGCGGAAAAACTGCGGAAATCGGTAAATTTTATCCTATAGGAGGATTCTTATGGACCAGCTGCGACAGAAAAAAGGCTTTATCTGCGACATGGACGGTGTCATCTATCACGGCAACCGGCTGCTGCCGGGGGTGAAGGAATTTGTGGACTGGCTTTACCGGGAGGAGAAGAACTTCCTGTTTCTGACCAACTCCTCCGAGCGCAGCCCCAAGGAGCTGCAGCAGAAGCTCCGGCGCATGGGCCTGGACGTGGACGAGAGCCACTTTTACACCAGCGCCCAGGCCACGGCCCGGTTCATCAGCAGCCAGGCCCCCGGGTGCAGCGCCTATGTCATCGGCGGGGCGGGGCTGATCATGGCCCTCCACGACGAGGGCATCACCATGAACGACGTGGACCCGGATTATGTCATCATCGGCGAGGGCAACAGCTATAATTACGAGAACATCCTGCGGGCGGTGCGGCTGGTGCTGAAGGGCGCCCGGCTCATCGGCACCAACAGCGACCTGACCGGCCCCTCGGAGGACGGCATCATCCCCGCCTGCCGGGCCATGATCGCCCCCATCGAGATGGCCACCGGCCAGAGCGCCTATTTCGTGGGCAAGCCCAACCCCCTGATGATGCGCACGGGCCTGCGGATTCTGGGGGTCCACTCAGAGGACGCCGTGATGATCGGCGACCGGATGGACACCGACATGGTGGCCGGTATCGAAACCGGTCTGGACACGGTGCTGGTGCTCTCCGGCGTTACCCGGCGGGAGGACATTGCCAAATTCCCCTACCGCCCCCGGCTGGTGCTGGACGGCGTGGGGGATATCCCCGGGCCTGCGGCGGAATAACGCCCGGTAAAAATTGAACATTTTCCCGGAAAAGTTTCGTTTTAGGAGAAAAAACAGTTTACATGGGTTGACCGACTGTTGTATAATACAATAAAGTCGTTATCCGGCTGTTTTTTCGGAACAATTCAATGCAACAGGAGGAGATTCCCATGTCTTACAGAATTTTGGTCATCAACCCGGGCTCCACGTCCACCAAGATCGGCGTCTATGAGGACGAAACCCTGCTTTTCGACAAGACGCTGCGCCACAGCGCCGAGGAGATCGACAAATTTGATTCCATCCCCGCCCAGAAGGACTGGCGGCGCAAGCTGGTGATGCAGGCCCTGGATGACCAGGGCTTCGACGTTACGACCCTGTCCGCCGTTTCCGGCCGGGGCGGTCTGCTGGCCCCCATCCGCGGCGGCACCTACGCCGTCAGCGACCGGCTGGTCCGCGACTGCACCGTGGGCGTTCAGGGGCAGCATGCCTCCAACCTGGGCGGTCTGCTGGCCCGGGAGATCGGCGACCAGCTGGGCATCCCCTCCTACATTGTGGACCCCGTGGTGGTGGACGAGCTGTCCGACGTGGCCCGCTATGCCGGCCATCCCCTGTTCCATCGCACCAGCATCTTCCACGCCCTGAACCAGAAGGCCGTTGCCAAGCGCTATGCCAAGGAGCACGGCAGGAAGTATGAGGACCTGAACCTTATCGTCTGCCACATGGGCGGCGGCTGCTCCATCGGCGCCCACGTCCACGGCAGCGTGGTGGATACCCAGAACGCCCTGGACGGCGACGGCCCCTTCTCCCCCGAGCGGTCCGGCAGCCTGCCCACCGGTCAGCTGGTGAGCCTGTGCTTCAGCGGCAAGTACACCGCCGGTGAGGTCCGCAAGATGCTGTCCGGTCACGGCGGCCTGGTGGCCTACACCGGCTCCAACGATATGCGCGACCTGCTGAAGGCCGCCCACAACGGCGACAAGGAGATCGCCGGCGCTGTGGACGCCTTCCACTATCAGATCGGCAAGGAGATCGGCGCCATGGCCGTGGTCATGAAGGGCCAGGTGGATCAGATCATCCTCACCGGCGGCATTGCCTACGGCAAGGAGACTGTGGACGCCATCACCGATATGGTGGGCTGGATCGCCCCCATCACCGTGTATCCCGGCGAGGACGAGCTGCTGGCTCTGGCCCAGGGCGCTCTGCGCGTGCTTAACGGCGAGGAGCCTGCCCGGGTGTATTGATGTCCCCGGATCGCCTTGAAAGCGTGAAAAAATTCCCGGTGCGGTGCACCGGGAATTTGAGCTTGTCAAAAAAGGGCGTTGCCCTTTTTTGAAAAAAGAGTTTTCGCTCCGACCCGCGCGTTTTCACGCAT
>FR884128.1 GCA_000435975.1 Oscillibacter sp. CAG:241
CCGCTCCCCTATAGGATCGATGTATACCTTTTTGCTCCCGTCAAAGGTGATCGACGGGGCAAAGCCGGCAAGCTTCTTTTCGTTTTCTGCACGGTAAGCAAGCTGGCGCTTGATGTCCTCCACCGTCGAGCTCCGCCGTTCGCTGAAAAACGGCGAGAGCTTTCTTGCGCAATCCTTACAGAGATTCCCGTCCTCCAGCTTGCGGTTTCCGAGAAGTCCGATTTTCTCACCGCAGATGTCGCAGTATTTTTTGTCAAACAGTCCCATAATGTGATCCTCCGCTTATTAATTTTTTTGTACAATCCATTTTGCATTGTTGACCTGTAGGCCGTACCCGCAGAACGAACAGCAGTGGTTTTCATCAGGCATGAAATTGGCGCCGCAGGACGGGCAATCCTTTTCGGTAAAGAACTCGCCGTCCGTTTTTCGCTTTTCGGGATATCTTGCCCTTTGCATGAGCAACCTCTTTTTAAATCTTTCTGTATACGGCTTCTGATTTTCGGGAAGAAAGGTTTTTGTTCCGAAAATGTCAGCCGTAACGGTTGTTGTTTCTTCTGTGTGGGCAACTTTTAAAAGCTTAATTGTACCAACGCTGAAATCAAGCAGGTCTTCGTCGTTTTCATTCTCCCAAAAGTGTTCGTTTAAGCAGGCTCTGAGATAATTCTCGGAATATCTTACAATTTTTCCGGCAAGCTTTTCTTGCCTGATTTTCCCGCAGATGATCGGTGTAACGATTCCCCCGAAAGTCAGAACCGCTGCACCAACGCCGGCGGCAAGGGAAATCTCGGTGTCCTTGATCAGATATAAGCACAGAAAGACACATAAGAAAAGTATGGAGCCGGACACAAGAAGCTGTAAAAAACTTTTCAGGTTTGTACTGATAGATTCATAAATCTCAAACGACTCGGTCTGCCAATCGTAAAACTCGTTTTTTATAACGGCGCCGCAGTATTCACAGGTAACCTGCTGACTGTCAAGCTTGACTCTTGCGCCGCAGGACGGGCAGGTTATGCTCAACATATCGTTATAATAGCTTTTCTTATTTTCTTTTTGATCGGTGCGGCGAACGTGTCTTGACTGAAGGATTCTGAGATATGAATTCTTACGGTATATCTCGCTCTGAACCATGTTGCCTTCGGTTGACTCAAAACGCTCCAGTGTGCTGCACATTAAAACCGATTCCCGCCATTCTCTGCCGTCATCGCTCCATGTTTCAAAGTTGTTTTTAGGAATGGGAACAACATCTGTGACGTAAATTTTGCGGCAAAGCTTATTCCTATGAAGTCTGTTGATTTGACTGACGGTTTTTTTCCGGAATGCCATATCCATTCTTGCCGGAAGAAGGTCTTGATCCGCATTCCCCAGCGGTATCAGCATTCTTTCAAAGGCGTTTCTCATATCTCTTCGGATTTTTGAATTCTGAAGGGGCGTTTCCTTTTTCGCAAGCAATCTTTCCAGTTTGGCTTTTTTAGAGTTTTTGGAGCTGTATTCCGAAAAATCTATGGTAAGTATTCTTTTACCGATATAGAATGTACATAAGATCGCAAAGGAAGCCGCAATAATCAGTGCTACTGATAAATCCATAAAAGTACCTCTGATTTATTCCTTGCTGATCATTTCGTTTTCGCTTTTCTTTTTTCGGTTGTCTTTTACAACGTCACATATCATTATGACAACAAAGAATAAGCCGACGGGGATTGCCGCACAATAGAGCAGAAAATCAACGGGACTTCCCTCAGGCGAAAGCTTGTAATCACCTTTTGAGGTTTTATAAACCTCGACGTCTATTGTGTCGCCTTTTCTCAATTTATCATAGGTATATTTTTTTTCATAGCTGCTCGACCTTGACCAGACGCGTTCTTCATATTTTCCCTTATAGGTTTTTCCGTCAATAACATATGAAACTTTAAATTCATATGTTGTATAACGAACATCACCGGAATTATCCTTATCGTCTTTGGTTGAAAAGTCAACAATGACAGCTGGAATTTTCCGTATATCGGTTGAGTTTTTATATTCCCTGCTGTCGATTCTGCTTGTGACAATTCCGATTACACCCGCAATTATCAAGCCGATGCCGGCGACCATGATAAATATGGTCATTTTAATGTTTTCTTTTCTTTTACTCATAACAGGATCTCCTTTTGCAAGCAAATGCAAAACCACTCTTTAACAAATCACACAAAAATTCTTTGCCGTCTCGCCGGCAGGGAAGCTTATCCTGCTGCGCAAAAGCCTTTCGGCGGTATGAACGGCTTTTTGTCTAAGCCGTTCAT
>FR884129.1 GCA_000435975.1 Oscillibacter sp. CAG:241
CTCATTCCCCAGTTCAAATCTGGGTGTCACCTCCATAAGTTAGGATTCTGAGCAGAAATGCTTGGAATCCTTTCTTTTTTGCGCTGAAAAGTTGCATAATTGCAATGGAGAGGCTCTGAGCTTTCCCCGAAAATCCATTCTTGAATGAGGGTTTGCAGAAAGGAGCATCCCATGAGAATGCGGAAAATCGTCGAAGCGAAGGAACGCCCTACACTGGAGGCTGCGGCGAAGGAGTTTCTTGCTGTCAAACAGGCGCAAATGCTCAGTGATGAGACGATGCATGACTATCAAGCCCAGCTGGAGCGTTTTGTCTGCGGCAGCAGGAACAGCACGGAATACTCTCTCCTGGAGCAGGACACACTGGCCTTTTTTGCCGCGATACCTGATACCAGCCCTGCACGCTATAACAAACCGTACCAGTACATCAGCGCCTTTTTCAACTGGATGGTGCGGCAGGAGTATATTCCGAAAAATCCTATCACGGCCAACGAGCTGAAAAAGCGCCGCGATGAGGGGAACATCAAGCCGGTTTCCGTAAGTGATTTGCAGCGCTTTATGAATTGCCTGGATAGAAAGAGCTATACAGGGATGAGAACGTATACCATTGTGCTGGTGATGATGGATTGCGGCATCCGCACAAAAGAATTGCTTGGATTGCGGGACAGCGATTTCAATGCGATGGAGCATACGCTGAGAGTCAGTAAGACCGTGGCAAAAACGAGACGTGAGCGGCTGCTGTATCTAAGCCCGCAGACGGCAAAGGCTGTCGCAACTTTCATCCGCATGAAGCCGGAGGAGTGGGAGAATTGGCTGTTTCCTAATTACGAGGGCAGCCGCCTGACCACGACCTATCTGGACAAAGACTTTGCTAAGGTCAGCCGCCTGAGCGGCGTCAAAATCACGCCGTATCAGTTGAGGCATAGTTTTGCCACGCTGTATCTCCAAAATGGCGGAGACCTGTTCACACTGCAAAAGCAGATGGGACACAGTGACTTGCGGATGACCAAGCGCTATACCGAAATAGACGATGGCTTTCTGCAGCTGCAGCATACGGCGTTCAGTCCGGTCAACCTGCTGGGCCAGAAGCAAAAGGTTATTAAGGTCAACTGAATATGCAAAAAGGGGGAGCGTGGGTGCTCTCCCTTTGCTGTTGGGGGGAGGCTTTGTAAACAAGTTGAGGAGCTGACGGGAATCAGTAAGAGTACGCTGATACGGGAGAGGAAAAAATTGCGTTAAAAACGATAATTTCCTGGAATCCTCGTTATATAAGGGCTATCGTCAAGTGTGGGGTTTGCGGCTATAGTATTTGATCGTCGCTCGAGGGGATATATGTCATAATGTCTTGCACTTGGCAGTTCAGAATACGGCATAAGTCATTGATTGTAGTTGTATTCAAAGGCTTATTCTTACGCAGTTTATCAATCGTAGAGCTGGAAATGTGATGATTTTTAATCAGCGAGTAAGTGGATTCCTTCGATGTTTTCAGTGTGTTCCAAAAGGCGTCATAGCTTATCATGCGTATTCCTCCCTAAGATAATATTTTTATCTTAGGGTGTGACCACGATATTGACTATAGTCGTTAAAAAGACTATAATATTTATGGTGTACTTATGTACAAATATGTTCATTTGGGAGGAAACAATGAAGAAAAGCTATCAAGTGATCGTGTCTATTTTCTGCGCGGCGTTATTGCTAATGAGCCTGAGTGCATGTTCATGCAGACATGAGTGGACAGACGCAACCTGCACAGAGCCCAAAGTATGTTCAAAGTGTGGAGAGACCGAAGGAGACGCCTTGGGCCACAGTTGGGGGAGTTGGAAGGTGGAAAAAAAGGCAACTGCGACTGAAAGTGGTACAAAAGAACAAACTTGTTCGCGGTGCGGAAAGACACAGACTACATCCTATGCAATTGAAAGTCTGGTTGAGGAGGGACATCTTTTGCTGAGCCCGAAAGATTTCTGTGTGCTTCTTACGCAGAATCTATATTGTCAGCAGGCGGAACTGAACAAACGTGCTGGCGAAATGGTTGCAGGTGTCACGGGCGTAGGAGGCTTTGATCCAAATTACACGGACGGAGAAGCCATAGCGGCTATTCTTTTTTCTGATGGCGAGGTTGTAATGGACGCAGAAGATGAAAACAGCGCCTCGATCAAGATACTCACAGTAAAGTTCTTCACAGAAGATGAAGACAAGATCGCAAAAACTATGATGGGTATCATTGAGACATGTGATGTCGCGGCGGATACAGTTCAAGCAGGTAATATTGGAAAACAGATTGTGCGTGCATATCAAGAAGGAAATGTATATAACGATGAAGCGGGTATCACCTATGGACTTACCAGAGTGAATGGCCAGTACATATTTATGATAACATTCAACTAACTAATAGATGTCATAAATATAGCTATGAGATAGTAAAAGGAGAAAATCAGGCATGAAGCGTTTCTTGAAACGAATAGGGATAATTGTGGCAGTCATCGTAGGAATCATTCTCGCGTTGTTTGTTATCTTCTGCGTGACCCATCCCAATGAAACGAAGCAGGTGCCCGAAGGCAACGCGACAAATCACCCATCCGCGCCTTCATCGGCATCTCAGTCTGAAACCATAGATACTGTAGACAGGATTGTTAAGGAGACTCTTGGCAGCGATGTAATTGAAACAAGATTTGAAGATGACACTTACTATATCCTCATGAAGGTCAACGGTGTGGACTCGGCTTTCACAATTATTGCGTCAGAGTTAAATGACGCCCTTGATGGGTTAAGCGAAAGAATCAACGACTCGTTTTCTGTTGATTGCGTTATCTTCGTTGTTGATGATACGACCCACGACAGTCTCTTATATGCAACACGAAACGGAATTGATATTACCAGTTACATGAATTAACGTCCACCAAGGATATTCGGCTCAGAGACTATCATTGGCTGATATAATCGCAAACAGGCCACGAGGACGCTGCATCCCCGTGGCTTGTTCCTTACTTTATGCCCTTGTTCTGTCTAACCCCATCTTGTACGCCCCCGTCTCATCGGGGGCTAACGCCCGGACTGCATAATTTCTTTTCATTCTCGCATTCTGCCGCTGCGAATGCAAGAATGAAACGAAATTACTTGTCCCTTCCTCCCGGATATAGCACGCTGTCGCTACTATACCCGTCCGGAATAATTCACTTTTTCTTTGCTTTGGTTTCACAATGGGAACAAAAACGTGAAAAATTGGATTTCCTTTATAAGTCAATTTCTATCCCATCCGGCACAACTGATTCCCCGGTTTCCTGGCGGGTGATTATAATCTGACCGGAACCGTTTCGCCCACATCTGGCAAGCTGAAACCCGATATGCTTTAATGCTGCTCCCAAGTTGCGTATCGGAAGCGACATACCCGCAATTCTATTTCCATATGGTTCAAGGCGGCGATTGATAAAGTTTCTGATCGCCTCTGCATCCCCTCGTTGGATCTGACGGTTCAAATAGTCGTGCAAAATCAGATAATTTTCCACAATTTCAGCTACTTCGTCATCGGACGGAGCAGAACCGCCATACAGATAGATGGTGGAGTATGGAAACCACTGCTTAAACAACTGACTGCCGCAATCACCTGCCTGGTTGACCGGGTCTGACCAATGCTTAATGTATTCGGAAAAGTCGCGAACACCCCTTGTATATTCCTGGATTCCGTGTATTCTTCCCTCGTATACTTCAAATCGTCGGGATATGGTGCTGTAACAAATGCAGGAAAACATTTTTTCAACGGATGCAATGAGCCGATCTTCGATGGAGAATGCGCGTTCTGTGCTGTTTCTGTTGCAGTAGTTGTTCAGGTAATCCTGATAGGTCTGGTTTACGGCTTCCACGCAATTCCTGTTGATATCCGCTGTAAAATTGGAGAGATAGTCGCAGGTCTGCGCGGCATCGCGAATGATATAGAGGGTACGGAGTCCGTTTCTGACACGTCCGGCCATTTGAACCAAATCCGCCGCATAGTGACTCTCGCAATACATGGCGGGAATGTCCTTGTCGTTGATGTTGATTCCTTCCTTGCCCTTTGAGGTGGTAAAGAGAATACGGACATTGGCAGGCAGACACTCTTTTGTTTTGAGGGACTCAATAACAGCGGCTTTCTTCTTCACCAGGGTTTCCGAAAAATGCATATCATCCGCATTATCTGCATAGAGAACGCCTATATCATCCTCACTGATTCCATGATTGGTGAAGTATCTTATGTGGCTTGTCATGCTTTTTATGGTGTTTACGAAATAGACCACTCGATCGTTGCCTTCTGAAAGCATGGACAGTATTTTTCGCCTTGCAAAACTCCCGGAGACAATATCGACTCTTTCAGGGGTGACATGGCGGCACTGCTGGAAATAGTCCACAAGGTGTACGCGATGCGCCTGATCATCCAGAAGCCACTGTATAGGAGACAATGTGCCGGTCATAAAAATGAATTTGCACTTGCTGGGCTGCTTGATTGCGAACCGGATGAACTTCTCTATATAGAAGGGATCGTTTGCAAAGGTTGCATCTGTGGACAGCGAATGGCATTCGTCCAGGACAATCAGGTCAAACTTGTTCCAAAGATAGGTCTGACTGTCTGACGGGGAGAAACGATTGCGCACGAATTTTGCAAAGCCGAAGTTGGTGCAGACCACACAACGGGTTATATCGGAGTACAGACACTCAAATTCCCATTCTGACCTGTCCAACAGTTTATCCAAGTCTATCCAGCGGTCAGCACCTAACTTTTTCGCCTGGGCATCCGCTGTGATCTGGCGGGAGGTAATCAAAAGGATGCGCTTTCCTTCCTGAGCCAGTTTCCGTATCCAGCCGTTCTTTCCGCTGCCGACGCCGGAGTATATCTGGATAAAACGATATGGCGCAATGTCGTTCTGGTAGCTGATTACATCGGATAAATACCGATCGGGCATAAAAAATCACCTCACACTCATATATTACACCTTCACGACAGCGGCGGCAACTATGATAATGGAAAACAGGCAGGAATATCGTATTTGGAAGCAAATTCCTTGCATATTCCGGCGAATAACTGTGGAGAAAAATCGTCACAAAAGGCAGTGCGCAGGACAGCATCCTAACGTGTGTCTTGTATATTTCTATGTTGCCTGTGGTTTTAAGCACCCCCTTTTGGGCGCGGGTGCATAGTCCATTCCTGCACCCGGTTTTCTCTGGAAAATCAGATGAGGGTTTGTTGACATGACGGGAGAAATGCGGTATAATATTATTGCAAATCCCCAATAAAACTGCTCAATATCTTTATATTTGGAACAAAAAAGGTGACATAGCCAAGTGGTAAGGCAAGGGTCTGCAAAA
>FR884130.1 GCA_000435975.1 Oscillibacter sp. CAG:241
CGGGGGAGCCGCCGCCGTTACCGTGACCTTCGGGCCCCAGGCCCGGGAGGGCTGCGCCGTATACCTGACCCCGGACTGCGCCCGGCGGCAGCGGGTGGACTATATCTGGCGGGACGGGGAGAGCCCTGCTCCGGAGGAGCCGCTGCTGGCGGCTCTGCATCGGGCGGGGCGGCTGCCGGATGTGGGTGTCAAATCCGCGGAAACGCTTGACATCGGCCCATAAAATTACTATAATGCAACGTGACATATTATAGGTATATCGTGGCCGCCTTCCGGCGGACACCCGAAAGGAATGGATCAAATGGCAACTGTTAAAGAATTCCGCATGAGCCAGGAGCGCTATGACGAGCTCAAGCACGAGCTGGAGTACAGCAAGACCACCCGCGCCGACGAGATCGCCGAGCTGATCAAGGAGGCCCGGGGCTTCGGCGACCTGTCCGAAAACAGCGAGTACGACGAGGCCAAAAACGAACAGGGCAAGCTGTATTCCCGCATCGCCGAGCTGGAGGAGATCCTGCTCCACGCCGTTATCGTGGACGAGAGCGATGTGGACTCCGATCGGATCTCCATTGGCTGCCGCGTCACCGTGACGAACCTGGATAACGGCAAGCAGCTGCCGGAATACACCATTGTGGGCTCCCAGGAGGCCAACGTCATGGAGCGCAAGGTGTCTGAGGATTCCCCCTTCGGCAAGGCGCTGATGGGTAGCAAGGCCGGTGACCAGATTACCGTGGAGGCCCCCCGGGGCGTTATCCACTATCGTGTGGATACCATCGAACGATAACCAGAGAGGAGAACTGCACCATGGCAGAACAGAATCATCAGCAGCAGGACCTGCGGGAAATCCTTCAGATTCGCCGGGACAAGCTCAAGGCATTGCAGGACGCAGGAATGAACCCCTTTGAGATCACCCGCTATGACGTGACCCACCATGCCCAGGAGGTCAAGGACCATTTTGACGCGCTGGAGGGGCAGACCGTGTCTCTGGGCGGCCGCCTGATGTCAAAGCGCGGCATGGGCAAGGTGTCCTTCTGCGATTTGCAGGATAAGTCCGGCCGCATCCAGATCTACGCCCGGAAGGACGAGATGGACGAGGAGGCCTATAACCGCTTCAAGAAGTACGACATCGGCGACATTGTGGGCGTAAAGGGCCAGGTGTTCCGCACCCAGAAGGGCGAGATGAGCATCCGCGCCCACGAGATCACCCTGCTGTCCAAGTCCCTCCAGCCCCTGCCGGAGAAGTTCCACGGCCTCACCGACAAGGAACTGCGCTATCGCCAGCGGTATGTGGACCTGATCATGAACCCCGAGTCCAAGCGGAACTTTGAGATCCGCAGCCGCTTTGTGGCGTATCTGCGCCGGTATCTGGATAACCTGGGCTTTATGGAGGTGGAGACCCCTGTGCTCAGCCCCATTGCCGGCGGCGCCAACGCCCGGCCCTTCATCACCCACCACAACACCCTGGATATCGACATGTATATGCGCATCGCCACGGAGCTGCACCTGAAGCGGCTGATCGTGGGCGGTATGGAGCGCGTGTATGAGGTGGGCCGGATCTTCCGCAACGAGGGCATGGACACCAAGCACAACCCCGAGTTCACCACCTGCGAGCTGTATCAGGCGTTTACCAACCTGGACGGCATGATGGACATTCTGGAGGGCATCCTCACGGGAGCCGCCAAGGAGATCCTGGGCACCTATCAGGTCACCTGGATGGGCCATCAGGTGGACCTGACCCCCAGCTGGAAGCGCGTGACCATGGCCGACGCCGTGAAGAACGTTACCGGTGCGGACTTTATGGCCTGCATCGGCGACGCCGACCAGGGCGTGGAGCTGGCCAGGAGCGTGGGCGTGGATATGGACGGCGTGCCCCACACCTGGGGCAACGCCCTGTATGAGACCTTCGACCAGAAGGTGGAGGAGACGCTGATCCAGCCTACCTTTATCACCATGTACCCGGTGGAGGTGAGTCCCCTGGCCAAGCGCAGCCCCAGCCAGCCGGAGCTTACCGAGCGATATGAGATGTTCATCTGCGGCTGCGAGATGGGCAACGCCTTCTCCGAGCTCAACGACCCCATCGACCAGTATCAGCGCTTCAAGGCCCAGGCCGAAAAGCGCGCCAACGGCGACGACGAGGCCGACATGATGGATGAGGACTTTGTCCTGGCCCTGGAATACGGCATGCCGCCTACCGGCGGCCTGGGCTTCGGTATCGACCGCTGCGCCATGATGCTCTGCGGCACCGACTCCATCCGGGATGTGATCCTGTTCCCGACAATGAAGTCCTTAGATGGTGTAAATAAGAAAAATGATGTAAATAATACAGCTTCTGA
>FR884131.1 GCA_000435975.1 Oscillibacter sp. CAG:241
ATCAGGGGTGTCTTTCGTTTTCAATCATCGCATTTTCAAAACTTTCATGAAAGTTTTGAAAATGCTTTTGCAGCTTGTCAAAAATCCTTTTTGACAAGCTGCAGCCCGCCCTGCGTCACCGCAGGGCGGGCTTGTCAATGCTTGCCTTATTGATTATTCTCCTCGTTGTTGCTGTGGTTGCCGGAAACGACGTCCTTGGCCTTGTTGACCACATCCTCCACCATGTCGGGCTGGGTGTTGGTGTAGCTGCCGTCCTTATACTGCGCACCGCCGAAGGCCAGGATCAGCCAGAACACGAAGGGCAGCAGCAGAAGGCCGATGCCGAAGCCCGCGCCCAGATTGAAGGCCTTGGCCAGGTCGATCATCATCTTGATGCCGAAATAGATGTTATAGAAGGGAATCAGGAGCAGGAGGAATTTCCAGCCGTTGCCGTACAGCTCCTGGCAGAGGACATAGGTGTTGTAAATGGGGACAATGCCCTCCCAGCCCTGACGGCCCATCTTCTTATAGACCATCCAGGAGCCTACCAGTGACAGAATCGTAGCGATGAGTTCCAGAATCATTTGTACATTCTCCTTATCTTTTTTTAAATCTCTCTGCAGCGAAACACACGCTGCACGTCCAGTATACTAAAGTTTTCGCGAAATGCAAGATGATTTACACAAAATCGCGCTTTTTCTCAGCTCTCACCGCTTACCCTCGTTATTTCCACAAAAATTTGCAGTCTTTTCACAGCGACTGTCACAATTTCCCGAAGAATGGCAGTCATTAGCGAAAATGGGGCTTGCGTGGACAAGGCCGGGATGGTAAAATAAATTTGTTGCGCCGGAAGGTGCAGCGGAAAACTTATAAAAGGAGAGAGTTTATGGATCGCTTCTTCCATGTAACCGAAAAGGGCTCCACCGTCCGGACGGAGATCATGGCCGGTATCACCACCTTTATGGCCATGGCCTACATTCTGATGGTCAATGCCGGTATGTTCTCGAACCCCTTTGGCGACGGCACCGATGTGCTGGGCGTCAGCTACGGGGCCATTTATGTGGCCACCGCTATTTCCGCCGTGGTGGGCACCCTGCTCATCGGCCTGCTGTCCAATCTGCCGCTGGCGCAGGCCTCCGGCATGGGCCTGAACGCCTATTTTGTCTACACCGTGTGTGTGGGCCTGGGCCTGAGCTATGCCAACGCCCTGGTGCTGGTGCTGTTTGACGGCATCATCTTCGTGCTGCTGACCGTTACCGGTCTGCGCAAGATCATCTTCGACTCCATCCCCCACGAGGTCAAGGCGGCCATCTCCGCCGGTATCGGCCTGTTCATCGCCTTCATCGGCCTGCAGAACGCCGGCATCGTGGTCAACGATTCCTCCACCTGCGTGAACCTGCACTCCTTCAACGTGTTCACCGGCGAACAGACCTGGGCCACCATCTTCCCCATGCTGGTCACTCTGCTGGCCGTGTTCGCCATCGGCGCCATGAGCAAGAGGAAGGTCCGCGGTGCGGTGCTGTGGGGCATCCTGGGCGCTGCCGTGGTGTATTATGTGGTGGGTCTGATCACCGTTCCCGGCTTCTATGCCTCTGCCATCGCCCCCAACCTGACCTCCGACTTCTTCGGCGCCTTCCGCGATTTCGGCACCCAGGCCTTCGGCGCGGTGTTCAAGTCCGGCTTTGACTTCTCCGCCTTCATTGCCGCCAACGGCACCGGCGCTTTCGTGGTGATGCTGCTGACCACCATGCTGGCCTTCTGCATGGTGGATATGTTCGACACCCTGGGCACCCTGTACGGCGCCTGCTCTGCCGGCAACATGCTGGATAAGGACGGCAACGTTCCCAATATGGACCGGGCCATGCTGGCTGATGCCTGCGCTACCTGCGCCGGCGCTGTCTGCGGCACCTCCACCGTCACCACCTTCGTGGAGTCCTCTGCCGGCGTGGCCGAGGGCGGCCGCACCGGTCTTGCCTCTATGGCTACCGCGGTGATGTTCTTCATCGCCATGTTCCTGTCCCCCGTGGCCCAGCTGATCCCCACCTACGCCTGCGCCGCGGCCCTGATCTATGTGGGCGTGCTGATGATGTCCAACGTCCGCAACATCGCCTGGGACGATCCCGCCGCTGCCGTGACCGGCTTTGTCACCGTGGCGTTCATGCCCCTGACCTACAACATCTCCTATGGTATCGCCTTCGGCCTGATCTCCTATGTGTTCGTGAAGATCTTCACCGGCAAGATCAAGGAGATCAATGTGGGCACCTGGATCATCAGCATCCTGTTTGCCCTGATGTTCTTCCTGACCCGGTAAATAAGTCCGCAAAAACAGTTAATGGAGCGTATCGACACAGATACGCTCCATTTTTTATGCCAACATACCATGCAGCAGGGTGCAGCACCTTGGCTCTCCCTTTGGGAGAGCTGTCACCGCAGGTGATTGAGAGGGTCTTGCCGTTTGCCCTCTCCGTCCTCGCCGCGCTCGGCCACCTCTCCCACAGGGAGAGGCAAGGGATACCCACACCGTACACCGAAAGGTGCATAGAAGTGCACGATTTATTTGTCCATCTGCTGCAATAACTGCCCTTGAACGATCGTCAGGTAAACACCGCATGGCTGCGGGGACTGAAACTGTTTTACGACCACCCCGGCGGCCCTCGCGCCGGGAGCTTTTGTTATTCGTGCAGCAGGCCCATATGAACCATGGCCCGGTACAGGCCGTCCTCCCGCAGGGGCGCGGTGACGTATTCCGCCTGGGCCCGCACCTCTGCCGGGGCGTCGCCCATGACCAGGGGGTGTCCCACACACGCCAGCATTTCCAGGTCGTTGGGACTGTCGCCGATGGCGTAGCAGTCGGCCAGGTCCGCGCCCAGGGCCTGGGCCACGGCCCGGCAGCCGGACGCCTTGGAATAGCCCCGCATGGGCAGCTCGAACATGCCGCCGCCCCGGTCGATGATCTGGCACAGGGGCGCCATCTCCGCCAGAAATTCCTCCCTCCGGCTGTCCGGCCCCACCAGGACGCACACCTTGTCAAAGTGGAAATCCGGGTCGCCGTCAGGCCGCCCCACCCGGACGCCGCCCCGCTCCAGGCGCTTCACGGCGTTTTCCAGCTCCCGGTTCAGGTGGTGGTGGGGCGTATCCACCCAGATGTGCGACGCCTCCTCAAAGTACATATCCACCAGGCACCGCCGCCCGGCCTCCAGGATTTTCCGGCTGGTGTCCCGGTCAAAGCCCACGTGCCGCAGCACCCGGCCGTCCAGCTGGATATACTGGCCGCAGGAGCACACCAGCCCGTCGAATGCCAGCTCCAGCAGCTGGGGCTCCATGGCGATCCGGGGCCGCCCGGTATTGATAATGCAGTGATGCCCCGCCTGCCGCAGCTGCCGCACCGCCTCTGCTGCGGAGGGCGGGATGCTGCCGTTCACGTCCATGATGGTGCCGTCAATGTCGAAGAAAATGATGCTCATAGCCTGTCTCCTTCGGTGTGATCTACGCCCGATTATAACGCTTTTCCCTGCAAAAGAAAATTCGCATACTGCACAAAGCTTCCGCTCCGGCAGACAGCTTTTGCGTGGCATCCGCAGACGGCTTGCAAACGCCGCCCCTGCCTGGTACAATGGAGAAAACCCGTTAAGGAGGAACCGGTCAATGACCAAGCAGGAAACCTATGACTATCTCCGCGCCCACGGCGTGGATTTTGAGATCACCGAGCACCCGGCGGTGTTCAACATGGAGGAGTGCGCCGCCGTGGACATGCCGTATCCGGAGGACGACGCCAAAAATCTGCTGGTCCGGGACGACAAAAAGCGGAGCTATTACCTGATCACCGTCCGCTGCGGCAAGCGGGTGGACCTGAAGGAGTTCCAGCGCCGCCACGGCACCCGCCGCCTGAGCTTTGCCTCCCCGGAGGAGCTGCTGCGGCTGCTGGACCTGACCCCCGGCTCCGTGACACCGCTGGGGCTGCTGAACGACCGGGACCACGCTGTCCGCTTCTGCCTGGACCGGGATTTCGACGGCGGCCGCATCGGCGTTCATCCCAATGACAACACCGCCACGGTGTGGCTGGGCGGCCGGGCCCCGCTGGGCCTGCCCCGGGGCCGGGGCACTCCGGGCCCTGCTGGCCCTGCTCCGGGACCGGGGCACGGAGATCGAATTGGTCGAAATCTGAGAGAAAAAAGGAGAACCGTTATGAATCCCACCGAGCTGCTGTCCGCCCTGCACACGGCAGAGCGGCTGAAGGACACCACCCGCCACTGCTGCACCTCCCGCCGCCGGCCGGAGAGCGTGGCCGGGCACAGCTGGCGCATTGCCCTGATGGCCTACTGGATGCGGGACGAGTTTCCGGAGGCCGACATGGACAAGGTTATCCGCATGTGCCTGATCCACGACCTGGGCGAGTGCTTTACCGGCGACATCCCCACCTTCCGCAAAACGGCGGCGGACGAGGCCGGCGAGGAGCGGCAGCTGTTGGCGTGGGTGGATACCCTGCCCGCCCCGTATGATGCGCAGATGCGGGCACTGTACCGGGAGATGGCGGCGCTGGAGACCACGGAGGCCCGCATTTACAAGGCTCTGGACAAGTTTGAGGCCGTCATCCAGCACAACGAGTCCCCCATCGACACCTGGGAGCCCCGGGAGTACGACCTGAACCGCACCTACGCTCAGGAAAACGCCGCCTTCTCCCCGTATCTGACCCGCCTGCGCCAGGCCATCCGCCAGGAGACCGAGGACAAGATCGCCGCCGGAAAATAGGAAAGGCGCTCCCCTGCATCCCTCCGTCGGCGAAACCGCCGCATCACGCAAAAAGCATCCCTTTGGCGTTTCCGGCCAAAGGGATGCTTTTATGCTCTTTGATCTGTTTTGGGGTGATACGTGGGCACCATGTCCGCCACATATTGGCGGATGTCCGGGCTGTTGCTCTGGCAGGCCCGCTCCAGCACCGCCAGCTGGCGGCAGAAGGCCTCGTCGTCCATGTTGATGGGCTGGCCGATGTGGATGAGCTGGTTGGCGGTCTCCCGCAGGCCCTCCTCGTCCATCAGCAGCTCCTCGTACAGCTTCTCTCCGGGCCGCAGGCCGGTATAGATGATGGGGATATCCACATCCGGCTCATAGCCGGACAGGCGGATCAGCTGCCGGGCCATGTCGTCGATCTTCACCGGCTGGCCCATGTCCAGCACAAAAATCTCGCCGCCCCTGGCATAATACCCCGCCTGCAGAACCAGGGACACCGCCTCGGGAATGGTCATGAAAAACCGGGTGATCTCCGGATGCGTCACCGTCACCGGTCCCCCGTGGGCGATCTGCTGCTCGAACAGGGGCACCACGCTGCCGTTGCTGCCCAGGACGTTGCCGAACCGCACCGCCACAAATTCCGTTTCGCTGCGCCGGTTCATCATCTGCACCACCATCTCGCACAGGCGCTTGGACGCGCCCATGATGTTGGTGGGGTTCACCGCCTTGTCCGTGGAGATCAGCACAAAGCGCTTTACCCCGTGCCGGGCGGCGGACCGGGCCATTTTATAGGTGCCGAACACGTTGTTCTTGATGGCCTCGTTGGGGCTGTCCTCCATCAGGGGCACATGCTTGTGGGCCGCCGCGTGGAAGATCAGGTCCGGCCGGTACGTATCCAGCAGGTTATCCACCCGCTGCTGATCCCGCACGGACCCGATGCACACCTCCAGCGTCAGCTCCGGGTGCTCCCGGCGCAGCTCCATCTGAATGTCGTAGGCGTTGTTTTCGTAAATGTCGAAGATCACCAGCCGCCGGGGCCTGTGCCGGGCGATCTGACGGCACAGCTCGCTGCCGATGCTGCCGCCGCCTCCGGTGACCAGAACCGTCTTGTCGTTGATATAGCCGCAGATCTCCCCCAGGTTCACCTGGATGGGGTCCCGGCCCAGCAGGTCCTGCAGCTCCACCCGGCGGAGCTTGCTGATGGTGACCTCACCGTTGACCAGCTGATACATGCCCGGCACCACCTGGATCTGGCAGCCGGTGGTGCTGCATATATTGAGGATCTCCTGCCTTCCGGCGCCCTGAAGCGACGGAATGGCGAACACGATCTTGTCGATATCGAATTGCCTGGCGGCCTGGGGAATGTCCCGCCGCGCACCCACAACGCGCACACCCTCCAGAATGCGGCCCCGCTTGGCGGGGTTGTCGTCGATGATGCAGGCCACCCGGCTGTTGAGATGACTGCTGACGGCGTATTCCCGGATCAGCTGCCGCCCGGCCTGGCCTGCGCCGATGATCATGACATTTTCCGCGCCCTTCCGGGCCAGAGGCGCCCGGTTGCGCAGGTACCGCATCCCGCGATAGAAAAAGCGGATGCCGGAGGTGCAGAAGAAGCTGAAGAACAGGCCCCACACATAATAGGACCGGGGCATATGCACCCCAAACAGCGCCACGCATGCAAAGCTCAGCCCGCCCAGAAGCACATAGGCCAGTATGATCCGCATCAGCGCATCCACGCTGACGAACCGCCAGATGCTGTTGTACAGGTTGCACAGCCAGAACACCGCCAGGCAGACCGGCACCCACCACCAGATGGTGTGCAGATATCCGTCCACAAACTCCTGGGGAATATCCGTAAAGTGGAAGTCGAACCGTGCCCACAGGGCCAGCAGGTACGAGCCCATGATGCCGATGATGTCCGCCAGCATGATCAGGAGCACCCGGGACAGCCACCTGCGATCCACTTTTCCTATGTACAGGCCCATCCGGCGGCGCCCCCTTTCTCAAGGCGGAGTCATCCTCCGCTTCCCCTTTTCAGATGCCATCCCAATATAGCACAAAACAATGAGAAAATCAAGTCGAAAAACGTTGTTTCAATAAGGCGAATCCGTGGAAACGTTTTCGCTTTATCGGCTGGCACACTGGGGCCAATCCCTGGCAGACGAAAGGAGACGGGCCGCGGCCCGTCTCCTTTTGGTATGCTTATTTCCGCTGTTTATTCCTTGCTCTGGCCATGCTCGCTCTGGTCCTCCGGCTTATCCTGGGGCTGCTCCTCCGGCTTCTCGTCCTTCTTATCAAAGTCCGGCATGGGGATAGGCTGGGACACGATATTGATGTGCCTGGCCGGGGGATCGATCACGTCCGGGGTGGAGGGACGGAACAGCTTCTGGTCCTCCTCCCGGGTGGCGCCGTAGTTGTCCACGGTTTCCGGGTCCCGTCCCTCGATGATGGCCATCATCTCCTGGCCGGTAATGGTCTCCTTCTTCAGCAGATACGCCGCGATTTTGTCCAGCAGCTCCCGGTTTTCCTCCAGGAGCTTCCTGGCGTCCTGATGACACTGGCGGATGATGGCAATGGTTGCCCGGTCCGCCGCGGCATACGTCTCCTGGGCGCAGGTCATGGAGTACCCGCCGTCCAGATACTGGCTCTGCACGGTGCCCAGGGCCATCATGTCGAACTCGTCGCACATACCGAAGCGGGCCACCAGATTCCGGGCCATTTCCGTGGCCCGCTCGATGTCGTTGGCTGCGCCGGAGGTCATGGTGTTGCACACGATCTCCTCCGAGGACCGGCCTGCCAGCAGGGTCCGGATCTCCGCCAGAATGTCCTCCCTGGACATGAGGAACTTTTCCTCCTCCGGCAGGTGCAGGGTGTAGCCCAGAGTTCCCTGGGTATGGGGCACGATGGTGATCTTGCTGACGGGCTGGGCATTCTTCTGCTTGGCCGCCACCAGAGCGTGGCCCACCTCGTGATAGGCGATGATGCGCTTTTCCTCCTGGGTGATGACGGTGCCCTTCTTCTCGGAGCCTGCGATGACGGTTTCAAAGGCCGCCAGCAGGTCGTTCTGGTTCACGGCCTTGCGGCCCTTGCGCACGGCCCGCAGGGCCGCCTCGTTCACCAGGTTCGCCAGGTCCGCGCCCACGCAGCCTGCGGTGGCCTGGGCGATCTTGTCCAGGTTCACGTCCTCCGCCAGGCGGATGTTCCGGGTGTGGACCTGCAGGGTGGCAAGTCTGCCCGCCAGATTGGGCCGGTCCACGGTGATGCGCCGGTCGAAGCGGCCGGGCCGCAGCAGCGCCTTATCCAGCACCTCCGGCCGGTTGGTGGCGCCCAGAACGATAACGCCCTTGCTGGGGTCGAAGCCGTCCAGCTCCGCCAGCAGCTGGTTCAGGGTCTGCTCCCGCTCGTCGTTGCCGCCGAAGCGTCCGCCGTCCCGGGATTTGCCGATGGTGTCGATCTCGTCGATGAAGATGATGCAGGGAGCCACCTTGGCGGCCTCCTTGAACAGGTCACGGACCCGGGACGCGCCCACGCCCACGAACATCTCCACAAAGTCCGAGCCGGAGATGGAGAAGAACGGCACGTTGGCCTCGCCGGCCACGGCCTTGGCCAGCAGCGTTTTGCCGGTGCCGGGGGAGCCTACCAGCAGCGCGCCCTTGGGGAGCTTGGCGCCGATGGCGGTGTATTTGCCGGGGTTGTGGAGGAAGTCGATGATCTCCTCCAGGGACTCCTTGGCCTCATCCTGACCGGCCACGTCCTTGAAGGTGACGCCGGTCTGCTTTTCCATATACACCTTGGCGTTGGACTTGCCCACGTTGCCGATGCCGCCGATGCCGCCGCCGTTTTTGGACACGATCCGCATCACCAGCAGGACCAGTCCGATCATCAGCACCATCGGCAGGATATACATCACCAGGATGTCTCCCAGAACGCTCCAGGAGCTCTTGACGGGGCTGGAATACTCCACATTGTGCTCATCCAGCAGCGGCAGCAGCCGGGTGTCCGTCAGATAGGTGGTATACAGGGTCAGCTTGGACTTTTCGCTCTGGGTATAGGTCTTGGGCTCCCGGTACTTGTTGTCCGTCTTTTCGGTATAGGTATATCCGTCCACCGGGGTGGCGTACAGTACGCCGTCCTTCAGCTGGATCTCCTTGATCTGGTCCTGCTCCACCAGGTCCATCATCTCGCTGTAGGGGACCTCAAAGCTCCTTCCGCCGCTGGTGGCGGCCAGGATGTAGTTGAATACCAGCGTCAGCACCAGGGCCCAGCCAATCAGAGAGATGACGCTGCGCAGGTTTTTGTTGTTTTTCTTGTTTCCGCCGTTTCGATTGTTTCTGTTGTTTGAGTCCATATCGGTCTCCTTCCGTTAAAAAAACTGCCCGCCGGGCAGATACTTTCTCAGTATTATTGGAGTATACCATAAAAAATTTTTTCTCACAAGCGCGGAACGTCGGCTTTTGTGTAAAATTTCTATGAATCCCCCTGCGAAAAAAATTCCAGTTGCCAACGGGAGCAAAATGTGATAGGATATCTGCATGACGACTCCTCCGCCGCCAGCTGCGGAGCCGGTCTCGCGCAATGGATACCCACGAATCATGTCAGGCGGGGAACCGAGCAGCATTAAGAGGGATCATCCATGTGCCGCGAGTCCACCGGCCCCGCGGCTGGCAGCGGAGGAGTTTTATTTTTTACGCAAACGCAAAGGGAGGGCTGCTTCATGTATCAAGCACTGTACCGCAAATGGCGGCCCAAGACGTTTTCCCAGGTGGTGGGCCAGGACCACATCACCGGCACGCTCCAGCGCCAGGTGGCCGAGGGCCGCACGGCCCACGCGTATCTGTTCACCGGCACCCGGGGCACCGGCAAAACCACCTGCGCCCGGATCCTGGCCAAGGCCGTCAACTGTCTGCACCCGGAGGATGGGGCCCCCTGCAACCAGTGCGAGGCCTGCCGGGGCATCGACAGCGGCTCCCTGCTGGACGTGACGGAGCTGGACGCTGCCAGCAACAGCCGGGTGGACGACATCCGGGAGCTGCTCAGCGAGTCGGTATACACCCCCACGGTGCTGAAAAAGCGGGTCTACATCATCGACGAGGTCCACATGCTGTCCACCCAGGCCTTCAACGCCCTGCTGAAAACCATTGAGGAGCCGCCGGAGCACCTGATGTTCATTCTGGCCACCACGGAGCTGCACAAGGTTCCGGCCACCATTCTCTCCCGGTGCCAGCGCTTCAATTTCAAGCGCATCCTGCCCCGGGATATGGAAAAGCACCTGCTGCGCATTGCCGGGGCCGAAAATATTCCCCTGGCCCCCGACGGGGCGGAGATCCTGGCCCGCATGGCCAACGGCGCTCTCCGGGACGCCCTGAGCCTGCTGGACCAGTGCCGGGTGGCCCAGGGCCGGCTGGACAGCCGCACGGTGCTGGACATTCTGGGCCTGGCCGGCAGCGTCCAGACGGTGGAGCTGATGGACTGCATCCTCCGGCGGGATGCCGCCGGGGCCCTGACCCGGCTGGATGAGCTGTACCGGGGCGGCAAGGATGTGGCCGCCATGCTGGGGGAGCTGGGGGACCTGGCCCGGGACATGACCATTCTCAAGGCCGCCCCCGACGGGGCCGCCGCCCTGCTGACGGGTATATACGATACCAAGACCCTGAAGTCCCTTTCCGGCAGCCAGCCCATGCGGCGGTTTCTGTATCTGACGGAGACCATCCAGGCCTGCTGCACCGGTCTGGGAGACAGCTTCCAGCCCCGGACGGATGCGGAGCTGTGTCTGCTGCGCCTGTGCGACAAAGGTCTTTCCGGCGACCTGACGGCCCTGAGCCAGCGGATCGACCGGCTGGAGGATCAGATATCTAACGGAATTTCAATAAAAACTGTCCCGCAAAACAGTGGGATGTCCCCGAAACCGGCCCCTGTGTCCCGGGACAGCACCGGGACAAGCCGGGACGACCCGGCGGAGGATCGCCCTCCCATGCCGGAGGAGCCGCCCCTGCCCCAGGAGCCCGGGAACCGGGAACGGATATTCGATATTCCGGACGAAGAACCGCCTGCCAAGCGTCCGGACAACAGACCCGCTCCCGAACCGGCGGCTGCCAGGGCTGCCGCCGTGGTGGGCGACACCGGCAAATGGGACGCCATGAAGGAGCACTGCAAGGGCCGCCTGGCGGTGAATCACCGGGTGTTTCTGAATATGGTCCGGGGGGCGGTGGACGGCGACTGCCTGACGCTGTACTGCCAGAATGAGTTCGTCCGGGACTCCCTGAACAACAACTCGGTGCTCCATGTGCTCCAGGAGGTGGCCTCCGCCGCAGAGGGACAAACCGTCCGGGTGGTGCTGACCGTTGGCGGCGCACCGGCCCCCGCCGGAAAAAAGTCCGCCCCCCGGAAGCCCCGCCCGGAGCCAAAACCGGCTCCCCCAAAGGCTCCGGAGCCCCAGCCTCCGGCGGAAACGGCGGCTCCCGAAGATCAGACGCCGCCCTGGGAGGAGCCTCCGGCGGAAAAGACCCCGGATAAGCTGGATGAGGTGGCGGCCCAGGGCCAGCAGCTGGAAAATTTCAAGATAAAATAAGCAATATTTCGTAATATAAAGGAGAATGCGACATGGCTAAGGGATACAGTGCCCGCAACGGGTTCGGCGGCAGCGCCGGGATGATGCGCCAGCAGCAAATGCAGCAGAAGCTGGCCAGGATGCAGCAGGATATGGAAGCTGCCCAGAAGAATGTGGAGGAGAGCAGCTTCACCGCCTCCGTAGGCGGCGGCGCGGTGCAGGCCACCGTATCCGGCAAGAAGCAGGTGACGGCGCTGACCATTCAGCCCGACGCCGTGGACCCGGCGGATGTGGAGATGCTCCAGGACCTGGTGATCTCCGCCGTTAACGAGGCCCTGCGCCAGGCGGAGGAGGCTATGGAGTCCGCCATGGGCTCCGTCACCGGCGGGCTGAACATTCCCGGCCTGTTCTGAAAACAGCTTGTCAAAAAGAATTTTTGACAAGCTGACATACAAAAAGCAGCCGAAGGGCTGCTTTTTGTATGGAAAAATGACGGAATGCCTTGGGGCGTCGGGGACGCCGCCCCCTACGGAATGCGCCGCAGGGAGTGCGGATATGCGGGCGGACAGAGTCGTCCGCCCCTGCGGATGGACCGGAGGTGCGGGAGGCGGAAAATAAAAAACACCGCAGCCACGAAAAAATTTCGGGCGAGGCAGTGTTTTATGTTGACAAAGCAGGCGCGTCTATGGTACAATGAGACGCTATATTGGGAAAATGGGGCTAACGCCCCATTTCAATCTGCTGTTATGATACCAGCTTTCCCCCGAAATTACAAGTGGAACAGTGCGAAAACAAACAACTCGCCCACGCGTGTCAAATCGGTGGAGAGCCGTTCCCTGAGGAAAAGCACGGAGAAAATGCGAAAAGAAAGGCGTGAGTATTGAAGATGGCCAAGGACAAGTATTATGGCAAGACCCTGCGCAAGAACTTTGCCAGACACGAAGAGGTCATGGCGATGCCCAACCTGCTGGAGATCCAGAAGAAATCCTATCAGTGGTTCCTGGACACCGGCCTGCGGGAGGTTTTTGCCGACGTGGCCTCCATCGGCGACTATGCCGGCAACCTGGAGCTGAGCTTCATCGACTACAGCATGGACGAAAAGCCCAAGTACGACGTGGAGGAGTGCAAGGCCCGGGATGCCACATATGCCGCCCCCATGAAGGTCAGCGTCCGCCTGCACAATAAGGAGACCGGCGAGATCAAGGAGCAGGAGATCTTCATGGGCGATTTCCCTCTGATGACCCATGGCGGCACCTTCGTCATCAACGGCGCCGAGCGCGTGGTGGTCAGCCAGATCGTCCGCTCCCCCGGCATCTACTACGGCAAGGAGATCGACCTGAAAACGGACCTGCCCCTGCTGACGTCCACGGTGATCCCCTACCGCGGCGCCTGGCTGGAGTATGAGACCGACAGCAGCGAGGTGTTCTGGGTCCGCATCGACAAGAACCGCAAGCTGCCCATCACCTGCCTGATCCGGGCCCTGGGCCTGAAAACCGACGCCGATATCCTGGACCGCTTCGGCGACGATCCCCGCATTGTGGCCACCATGGAAAAGGACACCTGCAAATCCTATGAGGAGGCCATGCTGGAGATCTATCGCAAGCAGCGCCCCGGCGAGCCGCCCACGCTGGACTCCGCCGAGACCCTGATGCAGAACCTGTTCTTCGATCCCCGGCGGTATGACCTGAGCACCGTGGGCCGGTATAAGTTCAACAAGAAGCTGACCCTGTGGACCCAGGCCAAGGGCCAGAAGCTGGCCGAGCCCGTAGCCGACCCCGCCACCGGCGAGCTGCTGCTGGAGGAGGGCCACGTCCTCTCCGGCGACGACTGCCGCACCCTGGACGCCATCGGCGTGGGTATGGTGAAGGTCCAGCTGGAAAACGGCGACATCATCCGCATTTTCACCAACCGCATGTGCGACATGAGCCGCTATGTGGACTTTGACCCCAAGACGGCCTGCGGCATCAAGGAGCGGGTGCGCTTCGACGTGCTGCAGGAGCTGCTGAGTCAGTATCAGGGCGAGGAGCTCATCGAGCAGTGCCGCCTGCAGGCGGACCGCCTGGTGCCCAAGCACATCATCATCGACGACATCCTCACCTCCATCAACTATATGAACGTCCTGGCCCACGGCCTGGTGTCCAAGGACGATATCGACCATCTGGGCAACCGCCGCCTGCGCTGCGTGGGCGAGCTGCTGCAAAACCAGTTCCGCATCGGCTTTTCCCGCATGGAGCGGGTCATCCGGGAGCGGATGACCATCCAGGATCTGGACATTGTCACGCCCCAGAGCCTGATCAACATCCGGCCCGTTACCGCAGCCATCAAGGAGTTCTTCGGCTCCAGCCCCCTGAGCCAGTTCATGGACCAGACCAACCCCCTGGCCGAGCTGACCCACAAGCGGCGCCTGTCCGCCCTGGGCCCCGGCGGCCTCAGCCGCGAGCGCGCCAACATGGAGGTCCGCGACGTGCACTACAGCCACTATGGCCGCATGTGCCCCATCGAGACCCCTGAAGGTCCCAACATCGGCCTGATCTCCTATCTGGCCACCTATGCCCGGGTCAATGAGTACGGCTTCATCGAGGCCCCCTTCCGCCGGGTGGACCGGCCCTCCGGCCATGTCACCGACGAGATCACCTATATGACTGCCGACGTGGAGGATCAGTATGTGGTCTGCCAGGCCGCCGAGCCGGTGGACGAGAACGGCTGCCTCATCGGCCCCCGTATCACCTGCCGCCACCAGGACGAGACCATCCAGGTGGAGCCGGAATACGTGGACTATATGGACATCTCCCCCCGTATGATGGTGTCCATCGCCACGGCCATGATCCCCTTCCTGCCCAACGACGACGCCAACCGCGCCCTGATGGGCGCCAACATGCAGCGGCAGGCCGTGCCCCTGCTGCGGCCGGAGGCCCCCATTGTGGGCACCGGTATGGAGCACAAGATCTGCCTGGATTCCGAGGTGGTGGTGCTGGCCGAGGGCGACGGCGTGGTCACCAAGGTGGACGCCACCAACGTGTCCGTCAAGTATGACAGCGGCGAGAGCAAGGACTATAAGCTCATCAAGTTCCTGCGCTCCAACCACGGCACCTGCATCAACCAGAAGCCCATCGTTTCCGTGGGCGAGCGGGTCCACGGCGGCGACGATCCCACGGTGCTGGCCGACGGTCCCGCCACCGATCAGGGCGAGATCGCCCTGGGCCGCAATATCCTGGTGGGCTTCATGACCTGGGAGGGCTACAACTACGAGGACGCCGTGCTGCTCAACGAGCGGCTGGTGAAGGAGGATGTTTACACCTCCATCCATATCGAGGAATATGAGATCGACGCCCGCGACACCAAGCTGGGGCCCGAGGAGATCACCCGGGATATCCCCAACGTGGGCGAGGACGCCCTGAAGGACCTGGACGAGCGCGGCATCATCCGCGTGGGCGCCGAGGTCCACGCCGGGGACATCCTGGTGGGTAAGGTCACCCCCAAGGGCGAGACCGATCTGACCGCTGAGGAGCGCCTGCTGCGGGCCATCTTCGGCGAGAAGGCCCGGGAGGTCCGGGATACCTCCCTGAAGGTGCCCCACGGCGAAAGCGGCATCATCGTGGACGCCAAGGTGTTCACTCGGGAGGCCGGCGATGAGCTGGGGCCGGGCGTGAACCAGGTGGTCCGGGTCTATATCGCCCAGCGCCGCAAGATCCAGCCCGGCGACAAGATGGCCGGCCGCCACGGCAACAAGGGCGTCGTTTCCCGGGTGCTGCCCCAGGAGGATATGCCCTTCCTGCCCGATGGCACCCCCCTGGACATCGTGCTGAACCCCCTGGGCGTGCCCTCCCGTATGAACATCGGCCAGGTGCTGGAGGTCCATCTGGGCTATGCCGCCAAGACCCTGGGCTGGAAGGTGGCCACCCCCATTTTCGACGGCGCCACCGATAAGGACATCACCGAGGCCCTGACCCAGGCGGGTCTGGACCCCCAGGGCAAGAGCTGGCTGTACGACGGACGCACCGGTGAGCGCTTCGACAACAAGGTCACCGTGGGCTATGTGTACTTCCTGAAGCTGCACCATCTGGTGGACGATAAGATCCACGCCCGGTCCACCGGCCCCTATTCCCTGGTGACCCAGCAGCCTCTGGGCGGCAAGGCCCAGTTCGGCGGCCAGCGCTTCGGCGAAATGGAGGTCTGGGCCCTGGAGGCCTACGGCGCGGCCTATACCCTGCAGGAGATCCTGACGGTGAAGTCCGATGACGTCACCGGACGCGTGCAGACCTATGAGGCCATCGTCAAGGGCAAGAACGTGCCCACTCCCGGCGTGCCCGAGTCCTTCAAGGTGCTGGTGAAGGAGCTGCAGTCCCTGTGCCTGGACATCCAGGTGCTGGACGAGGACGGCAACCAGATCGAGCTGAAGGAGGACGAAAACGCCCTGGATACCTTCAATCTTTCCCGCATGGATGCCGACGACGACCGCCGCAGCCGGTACGCCAACGAAGAGGAGCTGGCGGACGCAGGCTTCGATTATGTGCCCGAGGAGGAGGTAGAGGCCTCCTACGACGGCGCGGACGACGAATTTTAAGGAATAGGAGGAGCATACAGCATGAGTTATCCCACTTTTGACGCCATCAAGATCGGAATCGCTTCTCCGGAAATGATTCGCGAATGGTCCTACGGCGAGGTGAAAAAGCCGGAGACCATCAACTACCGCACCCTGAAGCCCGAGCGGGACGGCCTGTTCTGCGAGCGGATCTTCGGGCCCACCAAGGACTGGGAGTGCCACTGCGGCAAGTATAAGAAGATCAGCTTCAAGGGCAAGATCTGCGACCGCTGCGGCGTGGAGGTCACCCGGGCCAAGGTGCGCCGGGAGCGCATGGGCCACATCGAGCTGGCCACCCCCGTCAGCCATATCTGGTATTTCAAGGGCATCCCCTCCCGGATGGGCCTGCTGCTGGACATCAGCCCCCGGATCCTGGAGAAGGTCCTGTACTTCGCCGCGTATATCGTCACCGATCCCGGCGAGACTCCCCTGCTGCGCAATCAGCTGCTGTCCGAAAAGGAATACCGCGACATGCGGGAGAAGTATGAGGACGATTTCGACGCCGGCATGGGCGCCGAGGCCGTGAAGAAGCTGCTGCAGCAGATCGACCTGGAGGAGCTCAGCGCCCAGCTCCACGCGGAGCTGAAAACCGTCACCGGCCAGAAGAAGGCCCGGGTGGTGAAGCGCCTGGAGGTGGTGGACGCCTTCCGCCTGTCCGGCAACAAGCCGGAGTGGATGGTCATCGACGTGCTGCCGGTGATCCCCCCGGAGCTGCGCCCCATGGTCCAGCTGGACGGCGGCCGCTTTGCCACCTCCGACCTCAACGACCTGTATCGCCGGGTCATCAACCGCAACAACCGCCTCAAGCGTCTGATGGAGCTCAGCGCCCCGGACATCATCGTCCGCAATGAAAAGCGCATGCTCCAGGAGGCTGTGGACGCCCTGATCGACAACGGCCGCCGGGGCCGTCCCGTTACCGGCGCCAACAACCGGGCCCTGAAGTCCCTCAGCGACATGCTCAAGGGCAAGCAGGGCCGCTTCCGCCAGAACCTGCTGGGCAAGCGCGTGGACTATTCCGGCCGCTCCGTCATCTGCGTGGGCCCCGAGCTGAAGATCTATCAGTGCGGCGTGCCCAAGGAGATGGCCCTGGAGCTGTTCCGCCCCTTCATCATGAAGAAGCTGGTGGAGGATGGCTCCGCCAACAACATCAAGTCCGCCAAGCGCATGGTGGACAAGGGCGTCACCGAGGTGTGGGACGCCCTGGACGAGATCATCAAGGACCATCCCGTGATGCTCAACCGCGCGCCTACCCTGCACCGCCTGGGCATCCAGGCCTTTGAGCCGGTGCTGGTGGAGGGCCGCGCCCTGAAGCTGCACCCCCTGAACTGCACCGCCTTCAACGCCGACTTCGACGGCGACCAGATGGCTATCCATGTGCCCCTGTCCGCCGAGGCCCAGGCCGAGGCCCGGCTGCTGATGCTGTCTGCCAACAACCTGCTGCGGCCCCAGGACGGCGGCCCCGTTACCGTGCCTACCCAGGATATGGTGCTGGGCTCCTACTACCTGACCTTCGAGCGGTTTGAAAACGGCGTCAGCCAGATGGACAACGACGAGTATTGGCCCCAGGGCGTGGATTTTGCCCTGGCCGGCAAGAGCTATGACGAGCTTACCGACCAGGAGAAGGCCAATGTCCACATGAACATCTATCGCGACGAGGACGAGGTGCTCATGGCCTATAACGAGCACATCATCGGCGTGCATCAGCCGGTGTGGATCCGCGTCACCAAGGAAGTGGACGGCGAGAAGCTGTCCCATGTGGTCCGGGCCACCGCAGGCCGCATCATCTTCAACCGCAACATCCCCCAGGATCTGGGCTTTGTGAAGCGGTACAACGACGACGGCACCCGGTCCGAGCACTTCTTCGACTATGAGATCACCGAGACCTGCGGCAAGAAGCTGCTGGGCAAGATCGTGGACCGCACCATCAAGCAGTACGGCTTCACCATCGCCGCCGAGGTGCTGGACAACATCAAGGCCACGGGCTATAAATATTCCACCCGGGGCTCCATCACCATCTCCATCGCGGACATGACCGTGCCCGAGAAGAAGTATGAGCTGATCCGCGAGACGGAGCAGCGGGTGGTGGACATCGAGGACCAGTACAACATGGGCTTCATCACCGACGAGGAGCGCTATAAGCTGGTGGTCCGCGAGTGGGAAAAGACCACCAACGACGTTACCGACGCCCTGACCGCCAGCCTGGACCGCTATAACCCCATCTTCATGATGGCGGACTCCGGCGCCCGAGGCTCCATGAAGCAGATCCGTCAGCTGACCGGTATGCGCGGCCTGATGGCCAACACCGCCGGTAAGACCATCGAGATCCCCATCAAGGCAAACTTCCGAGAGGGTATGTCCGTGCTGGACTACTTCACCTCCTCCCGCGGCGCCCGTAAGGGCCTGGCGGATACGGCTCTGCGTACCGCCGACTCCGGCTATCTGACCCGCCGCATGGTGGACGTGTGCCAGGATGTCATCATCCGCGAGGACGACTGCGGCGTGCAGAAGGGCATTCTGGTGTCCGAGATCAGCGAAAACGGCCAGGTCATCGAGAAGTTCTCCGAGCGCATCCGGGGCCGGTTCCCGGTCCGCGATATCCTGAAGCCCGGCACCGATGAGGTGCTGATCTCCAAGGACCACATGATGACCGAGAGCGACGCCGCCCTGCTGGAGAGCTTCGACATTCACTCCGCCGAGATCCGCACCGTGCTGACCTGCAAGGCCCACAGCGGCATCTGCGCCAAGTGCTACGGCATGAACCTGGCCACCTCCAAGCCCGTGGGTCCCGGCGAGGCCGTGGGCATCATCGCGGCCCAGTCCATCGGTGAGCCCGGTACCCAGCTGACCATGCGTACCTTCCATACCGGCGGCGTGGCCGGCGGCGACATCACCCAGGGCCTTCCCCGCGTGGAGGAGCTGTTCGAGGCCCGCAAGCCCAAGAAGATGGCAACCCTGGCCGAGATCGGCGGCAAGGTCCGCTTTGAGGAGGCCGCCAAGGGCAGCCTGCTGAACATCATTGTCACCGCCGACGACGGCGATACCCGCACCTATGCCGTGCCCCATACCGGTCTGCAGGTCCGGGACGGCGACGTTATCGAAAAGGGCAAGCAGCTGCAGGACGGCGCCCTGAACCCCCACGACGTGCTGCGGATCCGCGGCGCCTCCGCCGTGCACAACTACCTCATCCAGGAGGTTCTGAAGGTGTACCGGCAGCAGGGCGTGGATATCAACGATAAGCACATCGAGGTCATCGTGCGTCAGATGATGCGCAAGGTCCGGGTGGAGGACGCCAACGACACCGGGCTGCTGTCCGGCGCCATGGCCGACATCCTGGAGGTGGAGGACGAGAACGAGCGCGTCCGCCAGCGCATCGAAGCGGGCGAGGTCCGGGAGGACGGCGAGCCGCTGCAGGAGGCCACCTATACCCAGCTGCTGATGGGTATTACCAAGGCCTCCCTGGCCACGGATTCCTTCCTGTCTGCCGCATCCTTCCAGGAGACCACCAAGGTCCTCACCGAGGCCGCCATCAAGGGCAAGGTGGACCATCTGGTGGGCCTGAAGGAGAACGTCATCATCGGCAAGCTCATTCCCGCCGGTACCGGCCTGAGCGCCTATCGCCACTTCGCGGAGGAGCTGGTGCCCGCCGCGGAGGAGGAGCAGGAGGAGCCTGCGGAAGTCTCCGGCGAGAGCACCGGCGTGGAGGCCCTTCAGGCCGATGCCGCCCAGGTGCTGGAGGAGACTCCCGCAGAGGACGCCCCCCAGGATCAGGAGTAAGCGCTTCCCGAAAAACAGATATCAACAGGCAGCTCCCCGGCGCACACCGTGCGCCGGGGAGCTGAGACTATCAAAAAAGCAGGATCGCCTCCGTAATTTGCCGGGGCGTTTCATTTTTTATACACGGTCCACTGAATGAGCCGGACCGTGTTGTTGCCGACGTTTTCATAGCGATAGGGCTGGCTGCCCGGGAAGGACAGACAGTCCCGACTCTCCAGACGGTACGCTTCGCCGCCGGTGGTGACCTCCACCGTCCCGGACAGAGAGGTGACGTAGATCCAGGAGCCGGGGACCCGGTCCGGCCCGTCATAGCTGCCGCTGATGAACAGGTCCAGCTGGACGCTCTCGCTGCGGGACTCCGGATCAAAGGGAAACAGCCGGTAGGCGATGACCTTTCCACCGCACAGCCGCTGCCCGGTCACATCTACGGCACGGTGCAGCATGGTGGGCGGATCGTCGTGGCAGGCGATGAGCTGCTCCAGGGGGACGTGAAGCCCCTGGGCCATGCGGCTGAGCACCGACACGGTGGGGTTGGCCCCGCCGCGCTCGATCTGGCCCCACATGCTCTTGGATACCCCGGACAGCTCCGCTGCCCGATCAATGCTGAGCCGCTGCGCTTTTCGGATGCGGTGGATGTTCTCTGCCACTGCCTGCTGGATATCCATAGCCATTTCCTCCATTATCCTGAGTTTTTTCGGTATTATAGTATCGGAATCGACGGCGACTGTCAAGAGAGGATCGGGAGAATTCAGAAAAAGGGCCGCCCCCACGGGCGGCCCTTTGGCGTATGCTGTGATGCGGTTATGGCAGATAGTTCAGGGGGTCCACAATGGTGCCGTTGCGGGTCATGCCAAAGTGGCAGTGCGGGCCGCTGCTGATGCCGGTGGAGCCCATGCGGGCGATCTGCTGCCCCTTGTACACATGCTGCCCCACAGATACCAGCAGGGAGCTGTTGTGGCCATAGGTGGTGACAAAACCGTTGCCGTGGTCGATCTTCACGCAGTAGCCCAGGCCGCCATACCATCCGGCCAGGGTCACGGTGCCTCCGTCGGCGGCATAAATGGCGGTGCCGTAGCTGTTGGCAATGTCCAGCGCCTCGTGATAGGTGGAGGCACCGGGCACGCTGGCACGACGGGGGCCGAAGAAGGAGGTGATCACGCCGTAGCAGGGCCAGCGGAAGCTGCCGGTGGGGAACCAGGTGGGCCGGGCCTTGGTGCCCCGGGCCCGAAGCTCTGCCACAGGCTGGCTCAGGGTCACGGAGGCCACATATTCCCGGGCGGTCTCCTCGCCGTTGATGAAGGTGACGTTGGCGGTAACGTCGGCCTTGCCGTATACGCCCTTGGACAGGACCTTGCTGTCGCCCTGGTACATATTGGGATCGTCCTTGTAATTCACGTCAAAGGGCAGGTCCCGGACATAGCTCTGCCGCTCCACGTCCACCACCGTCAGATAGGGCACGGCGTTGGAAATGGTCAGCTGGTCGCCGGCATGGAGCACGGCGATGTCATAGCCGGGATTCAGGTTCAGCAGCTCCTGATTGGTCATGCCATTCTGTTCGGCGATAGCGGACCACACATCGCCGGGCTTCACGGTGTATACCACGGCCCCGGCCTTGGTGGCGTTGAGCTTCTCGGCAATATAGCCCAGGTTGGAGATCAGAGAGCTGTCTACATAGCCCTCCTTCACCTCTACATCCTCCACGAAATAGCAGTCCACGGTGCTCTCGGTGATATAACCCACCTTCATCTGCTCCATCAGCTGCTCAATGGCTCCGGGGAAGGTGGTGGCAGCCACGGCCTCGCCGTCTACATACAGGGTATAGCCATAGGTGACGTCACCGATCTGGGCGGTGAGGCTCCCGGTAAGGTCCTCCCGGCTCTCTACCTCCCGGCGGGGGACCACATGGGACTGGGTAGACAGCAGGCTCCGGTCGATGGTGTAGCTCTCGTCTCCCAGGGTCTGGCGGGTGACGGTTTGCAGCTGCTCCACCGCCAGATTCACGGTGCGGCGGGAGCTGACGGTGCCCAGGTTGATGCCGTCGTAGCGGACGGTGGTGCCCACGGTGTACATCGACAGCAGCACGATCACCGCCGCAGCGCTGACGCAGGTGCCCAGGAAAATGGCCGGGTGCAGACGCATACGCTCCCACAGGGCGCGGATGCTGCCGCTGCGGCGGATGCTGTGCTTGCGGCGCACGGCAAATTGCTCCCGCAGGCCCGCGCCTATCCGGGGAAGGCTGCCCCAGGCAAACAGCAGCAGCTGAGCCAGGCGGCTTTCGGACTCCGGAAATTCCCGGCGCTTTTTCTGCTGGGCCAGACCACGCAGCCGCTGCCGGGCGCTGCGCAGGGGCGCGATGATATGGCGCTTTACGGCGGTTTGAATATCCAGATCCAGCCAGTCCGGATTCTCCTGGGTGTACCAGACCCAGTCCTTCAGATTCTGCCGCCACAGCTGCCAGATATTCCGGCGCTCCTTCGGCGTTATGTTGACGTCGTGGACGTCTTTATGCATCAGGTCTTGTTTCATAATAAGGGAACCCCTAAAAAGTTACAAATTCGTTACAAAAACATATGATACATTCTTTTTTCCCGCCCGTCAAGGGATTTGGAAGGAATTAACATCTTTTTCATATTTGATTCCTGGAAATTTGCCGGTATTTGCCGGGGAAATGGTCATCCGGCGGATCGTTCACCCAGGCAAAATTGGGGATTTACTTTTTGTATAAAGCACGGTATAATCTACTTACTGTATAGAAAAGAGATAGGTGAGAGAATGGCAACTGATTTTTCCCGCACCCTGAGCCTGCTGCGGCAGGAGAAGGGCGTGTCCCAGCGGAAGGCGGCGGCGGAGCTGGGCATCAGCCAGGCGCTGCTGAGCCACTATGAAAACGGCATCCGGGAGCCGGGCCTGGCCTTCGTGACCCGGGTGTGCGACTATTACCATGTGTCGGCGGACTATCTGCTGGGCCGGACCCTGAGCCGGGACGGGTCCATCATCGACGCCGGAGACGTGTACGACGCCTCCGGGGAGAAGGGCAGCCTCCGGGGCAGCATCATGGCTACCCTGCAAAAGAAGCTGGTGGTGAACACCGTCAGCGTCCTGTTCGACCAGCTGGGAAAGACCGGCAGCCGTCCGGCCATCACCGCCGCCGGAGACTATCTCAGCGGGGCGCTGTACGGCCTGCTGCGGCAGCTGTACCGCCGCTGCGGCGGCAACGAGGACTTCTTCGCCGTGGCCCCCGGGGACTATGACGCGGGCCTGGGCCAGGCGGATATGACCCTCAGCCGCGTGCGGTACCGTCAGGCCCTGGACCAGGCGGAGGACCTGCCCCAGATGACGCCGGATACCCTGACGGCAGCGTATCCCGGCCTGGGCCAGAGCGTGGCCCAGGTGATCCACAACACCGACGAGCGGTGCAAGACCCTGCAATAATCAAATAGGAGGGATCCCCCATGTCTGACGAGACCCGCGCCAACGCCACCGTGTTCGACTACCTCCGGTGGCGGGGCGACCTGACCCTTGCCCAGGACGGCTTCAACGAGGTGGACAGCCTGATCCTGTGCATCATTTCCTACATCAATCTGAAGAAGCTCCGGCAGCTGTGGAGCTTCGACCCCAAGGACGCCATGCCCATGGGGGATGTGTGCCGCCAGCTGACGGAGGAGGACGAACAGCTGGGCCTGTCCACCCTGGACTATATCCCCCTGATGCGGGCGGCGGCGGAGACGGCCCGGTTCCGGGACGTGTCGCTGTTCGCCTTTGAAAGCCTCCACGACGAGGCCCAGCAGATGCAGTTTGCCGCCGTATCCTTCCTGCTGCCGGACGGCAGCGTATACGTCGCCTATCGCGGCACGGACATGACCATTGTGGGCTGGCAGGAGGACTTCAACATGAGCTTCCTGTCCGCCGTTCCCGCCCAGCTGAAGGCCACGGAGTACGCCGAGGCCGTGGCCCGGGCCTGCCCCCGGCGCCCCCTGCGCATCGGCGGACACTCCAAGGGAGGAAATCTGGCGGCCTGGGCGGCGGTCCACCTGGACGAAAAGCTCCAGCGCAAGCGGCTCATCGCCGCCTACAACAACGACGGCCCCGGCTTCAGCCGGGACCTGGTAAACGAGCCGTGCTACCAGGCAGTGGCAGACCGGCTGTTTACCTTCATTCCCGCCTCGTCCATTGTGGGCGTGCTGCTGGAGCATGCCGAGGACTACGAGGTGGTGGACAGCACCGCCCGGTCCATCATGCAGCACGAGCCCCTGTCCTGGTGCGTGGAGGGGCCCCACTTTGTCCACCTGGGCCAGCGCTCCCAGCTGGGCCAGCTGTCCGACGGGGTGCTGCGGGAGTGGATCGGCTCCATGACCCCCCAGGAGCGGGAGCAGTTCTCCCGGGCGTTTTTCGATATTCTCAGCCGGGGCGGCCGGACCAAGACCCTGGAGGAGCTGCGCAGCGGCGGACTGGCCGCCGGAGCGGCCCTGCTGCGGGAGTATGCCGGGGCCGACGAGGAGCAGAAAAAAATCATCACCGAGATCTTCCGCCGCCTGGCGGTGGACGTGAAGGACGAGCTGGTAAAGGCTGCCGGAGCCAGCGTTCGCCGGGCGGGAGAGAGCATCCTGGCCACCGGCCAGGCCATCGCCGACCTTCGAAAGTAAAATATTGCACTATATATCGATTTTACTGCCGTGTTCTATATGACACGGCAGTAAAATTTTACCATTTTGAAAACTTTGTTACCAATCTGTAATTTTTTGTAGCTTTTTTGAAACCATTGTGGTATGATATCTCTTGTCCTTTGGAAAATCCCCTTATGGAAAGGAAGTCTTACCCTATGGTATCCCGACGTTTCGCCTGTCTGCTGCTGGCCGCATCCATGACGCTGTCCAGTATCTGGATCGTCAGCGCAGATCAGAGCCATCAGATACAGGACGCGGCTGCCGCCGCGGCCACCTATTCCGCCGCCGTCCAGGTGCTGGAGGGCGCGGGCCTGTCCCAGTCCGCCGAAGCCAATGCGGGCATCGCCATTGACATGGGCCTGCTGGACCGGGAGGAGACCCTGGACCTGTCCCAGCTGTCCGTCCAGGCGGTGCAGCTGCAGCAGGAGGAGAAAGCCCGTCAGGAGGAGGCCGCCCGTCAGGCCGCTCTGGACGCGGCGCACCGCACTGGCCGTCAGGCCGCCCGCCAGGCCCTGCTGGACGCCTATGACGGCGCCATGGCCACCCGCCAGATAACGGTATACGCTGCCCCCAGCGACAGCGCCGCCTCTCTGCGGACCCTGCGCCAGGGCAAGGTGGCCCGGCTCAACGACGTCACCGAGGACGGCAGCTGGTATCAGATCACCTTCAGCGGCACCACCGGCTATGTCCGGTCCGACGCGTGCCAGGCCGTGCAGTACAGCGATTATGCCGGCACCTCCGCCGTGAAGAGCGCCCGGGAGGACCTGGTGGACTATGCAAAGTCCTTCCTGGGCACCCGCTATGTGTGGGGCGGCGCGTCCCCCAGCGGATTTGACTGCTCCGGCTTCACCATGTACGTCTACGCCCACTTCGGCTATCGCATGTCCCACGGGGCCAGCGATCAGCTGTATGCCTTCACCCGGGTGTCCTCCGCCCAGCGCCTGCCCGGCGACCTGGTGTTCTTCTCCTATGGCGGCGGCGACATCTCCCATGTGGGCATTTATCTGGGCGGCGGCGCGTTCATCCACGCCACCTCCAACGGCGGGGTCAAGATCAGCTATTTCGATGGCTATTACAGCAGCACCTATGTGGGTGCGGTGCGGATCCTGGCCGACTGACAATGATTTACTCTCTCATCCCCCCTTTGCTTCTCCGCGCAGCGGTCCCACGCTGCGCGGAGAACTATTTTTTCTGCCGGGTTTCACCGAATCCGTTTGCCGTATTTTCGCTTCTGTGCACGATTCAAAGACAAAAACACTTATTTTGGCGATGAAGGGTTGACCTTTCCGCATTTTCCCCCTATAATGAAGGAACTGACGATTTCTTTACATAAGGAGGCGATGCGGCGTGGCCGCCATCAACCGCAGCACCGATATGACCACCGGCTCCATCTGGAAGCGCATGGTCAGCTTTGCAGTGCCGGTCTTTTTGGGCAATCTCTGCCAGCAGCTGTACAACACGGTGGACAGTGTCATCGTGGGCAAATTTGTGGGTAAGCAGGCTCTGGCCGCTGTGGCCAGCAGCGGCAACCTCATTTTTATGATGACAGGCTTTTTTATGGGTCTGTTCATCGGCGCGGGCATCGTCATTGCCCAGTATTTCGGGGCCAAGAACTATGAAAAGGTCCGCGCCGCCGTCCATACGGACTTTGCCTTCGCCCTGTGCTGCGGCGTATTGCTGACGCTTCTGGGCGTATTCTTCACCCCCACCATCCTCACCTGGATGCGCACACCGGCGGACGTGCTGGACACCTCCATTCTGTATTTCCGGCTGTACTTCCTGGGAAGCCTGGCCACCATCCTGTATAACGCAGGCATGGGCATTCTGCAGGCGGGGGGGGGCAGGCGCAGGCCCCCGTGCGCGGGCGGGGGGCCCCAGCCGCAGCCCCCTGTACTATCTGGTTATCTCGTCGGCGGTCAACGTGGCCCTGGACCTGCTGTTTGTGGGGGCCATGGATATGGGCGTGGCAGGCGCCGCCGTAGCCACCGTGATCAGCCAGGTGGTCAGCGCCGTCCTGTGCATCATCAAGCTGACCCGGTCCGACGGGCCGTACCGGCTGGAGATCAAGCGCATCGGCTTTGATCTGCCTCTGCTGAAGAAAATCACTTCCCAGGGCGTTCCCTCCGGCGTGCAGAACTCCATCATCGCCATCGCCAACGTGGTGGTGCAGTCCAACATCAACACCTTCGGCTCCGACGCCATGGCGGGCTGCGGCTCGTATTCCAAGGTGGAGGGCTTCGTGTTCCTGCCCATCACCGCCTTCGCCATGGCTCTGACCACCTTCATCGGCCAGAATCTGGGAGCGGGGCAGTTTGACCGGGCCAAGCAGGGCGCGCGGATCGGCATCCTGTGCTCCATGGCCATGGCGGAGCTTATCGGCGTGGCGCTGTTTTTCCTGGCCCCCTATGCCATGCGGCTGTTCAACGACGACCCGGCCGTGGTGGCCATCGGTGTGCGTCAGTCCCACATCGAGGCACTGTTCTTCTGCTTCCTGGCCTTTGCCCACGGTGTGTCCGCCGTGCTGCGGGGCGCGGGCCGGGCCCAGGTGCCTATGTACACCATGCTGGGCTGCTGGTGCATCCTGCGGGTCAGCTATATCACCCTGGCTCTGAAGGTCTGGCCGGATATTGCCACCATTTTCTGGGCCTATCCCATCACCTGGAGCGTCAGCTGCGTGGTGTTCCTGCTGTACTATCTGAAGGCCGACTGGGTCCATGCCCTGGAAAAGAGCCTGTAGGATTTCCTGAATAAGCCCCCATGCGAAATTTTTCGCATGGGGGTTGACTTTTGCCTCCGCCAGGAATATACTACCAACACACCGTATTGGTAGTAGTTTTCGAGAACCGAGGTCATTCCCGTGGAAGCATATCTGGTTTTCCGATGTTGTAAAATGTGAGTTTCCCGCCAGACCAGGGAAAAAACACATCTTATAACAAAAAGGAGCAATTGCCATGTCTCATATCTATACCTCCGCCGATCAGCTGATCGGCCGCACCCCCCTGCTGGAGCTGACCCACCTGGAAAAGAAGTACGGCCTGAAGGCCCGCATTCTGGCGAAGCTGGAGTATCTGAACCCCGCCGGATCCGTGAAGGACCGCATCGCCCGGGCCATGATCGACGACGCCGAGGCCAAGGGCCTGCTGCATGAGGGCAGCGTCATCATCGAGCCCACCTCCGGCAACACCGGCATCGGCCTGGCCTCCGTGGCCGCCGCCCGGGGCTATCGGGTCATCATCGTCATGCCCGAGACCATGAGCGTGGAGCGCCGCCAGCTGATGAAGGCCTACGGCGCGGAGCTGGTGCTCACCGAGGGCTCCAAGGGCATGAAGGGAGCCATTGCCAGGGCCGAGGAGCTGTCCCACGAGATTCTCGGAAGCTTTGTGCCCGGCCAGTTCGTCAACGCTGCCAACCCCAAGGCCCACTTTGAGACCACCGGGCCGGAGATCTGGCAGGATACCGACGGCCAGGTGGACTGGTTCGTGGCAGGCGTCGGCACCGGCGGCACCATCACCGGCGTGGGCCGGTATCTGAAGTCCCGGAACTCTGCCGTTCGTGTGGCGGCGGTGGAGCCCAAGAGCTCGGCGGTGCTGTCCACCGGCGTGGCCGGGGCCCACAAGATCCAGGGCATCGGCGCAGGCTTTGTGCCCCAGGTGCTGGATACCAGAATCTATGACGAGATCATTCCCGTCACCAATGAGGATGCCTTCGCCCTGGGCCGGGAGATCGGCCATGCCGAGGGCGTACTGGTGGGGATCTCCTCCGGCGCCGCCGTGTGGGCGGCTCTGCAGATCGCCCAGCGGCCGGAGTCTGCGGGCAAGACCATCGTGGTCCTGCTGCCGGACACCGGCGACCGGTATCTGTCCACTCCCCTGTTTGCCGAATGATCCATATTCCCTCTCCACGCACAAAGCCCCCGGCCCAGCCGGGGGCTTTGTGCTGTCATACCGCAGCCGGAGCGCGCATACGCTGTAGCAAACTCAGTAAAGGACGGGATGGCCATGGGCAAGGGAAAGGTGCGGGTATTTCTGCTGCGGCGGCGGGCGGTGGCGGCCCTGGGGGCGCTGGTGCTGGCAGGGGCCATATTTTATGTGGTCAGCTGCCCTCCCAGCATCATGGCTTCCTCCGCTCAGCGGCAGCTGCCCATCTACTGCGTGGAGCGGGAGCAGAAAATGTGCTCCGTCAGCTTCGACGCCGCCTGGGGCAACGAGGACACCCAGATCCTTATCGACATTCTGGCCCGGTACAACGTGAAGGCCACGTTTTTCTGCGTGGGCGACTGGGCGGAGAAATACCCGGAGTCGGTAAAGGCCCTTCACGATGCGGGCCACGAGGTCATGAGCCACTCCAACCACCACGACCACTACAACAGCCTGACGGCGGAGGAGATCGTGGCGGATGTTACCGCCAGCAACCAGCGCATCGCCGCCTCCACCGGGGTGACGCCCACGCTGATCCGCTGCCCCTACGGCGAGTACGACGACCATGTGATCTCCGCCATCCGCTCCATGGGCATGGAGCCTATCCAGTGGAACGTGGAGCAACCGGAAATGACTTAAAGCCGTTGTGCTGCAAGCCTCTGCGGGGTTGGCAGCAGTGTGCATCAGCCAAAAAACTGACCTGTAAACAGGGTGGTTGGCCGGTGTTTTATCCGCCCAGATACGCCTTGCGGATGGTGTCGCTCTCCAACAGTGCCGTGCCGGTACCCTCGGTGACGATACGGCCCGTTTCCAGCACATAGCCCCGGTCGGCCACCGCCAGCGCCGCCTGTGCGTTCTGCTCCACCAGCAAAATGGTGGTGCCGTCGGCGTGGAGCTGGCGGATGATGTCGAAGATCTGCTCCACCAGCAGCGGCGCAAGGCCCATGGACGGCTCGTCCAGCATCAGCAGCTTGGGGCGGCTCATCAGGGCCCGTCCCATGGCCAGCATCTGCTGCTCGCCGCCGGACAGGGTGCCGGCCACCTGCCTGCGCCGCTCCTTTAGCCGCGGGAAGCGGTCAAACACGCACTCCATGTCGGCGCTCTTATCACCGCCGCGGCAATAGCCGCCCAAGTCCAGATTCTCCTGCACCGTCATATGCTGGAAGATGCGCCGCCCCTCCGGCACCAGCGCCATGCCGCGCCCTACCAGCTTATGGCCGGGCACATGGCGCAGCTCCTCACCCAAAAAATGGACGCTGCCCGTCCTGCTGCGCAGCAGTCCCGCCACAGTGTTCAGCACGGTGGATTTGCCCGCGCCGTTGGCGCCGATCAGCGTCACCACCTCGCCCTGCTCTACATGAAAGGACACGTCCTTCACGGCGTGGATGCTGCCGTAATACACATTGATGTTCTCCACCTGCAGCACGCTGCTCATGATGCCGCCTCCTTTTTCTTGCCCAGATACGCCTCGATGACCGCCTGGTTCCGCTGGATATCCTCCGGCGTACCCTTGGCGATGATATGGCCGAAGTTCAGCACACAAATGCCCTCGCAGATGTTCATGACCAGGTTCATGTCATGCTCAATGAGCAGCACGGCGATCTGAAACGTATCCCGTATCCTGCGGATGTTTTCCATCAGCTCCGCCGTCTCCGAGGGATTCATGCCCGCCGCTGGCTCGTCCAGCAGCAGAAGGCACGGATTGGACGCCAGCGCCCGCAATATCTCCAGCCGCCGCTGGGCGCCGTAGGGCAGCGAGCCTGCCCGCTCATCGGCGTGGCGCTCCATGTGAAAGATACTCAGCAGCTCCTCCGCCCGCTCCCGGGCGATCCGCTCCTCCCGGGCGTACCGGGGGAAGTGCAGGATGCTGCCCACCAGCCCATAGCGCACAGAGTCGCCCATGGCCACCATCAGATTTTCCGCCACCGTCAGATCGTTGAAAAGCCGGATGTTCTGGAACGTCCGGGCGATGCCCGCCCGGTTCACCTGCGCCGTGGTCATGGCGTGGGTATCCTTGCCGTCCAGCAAAATGGCGCCCGCCGTAGGCTGATACACCTTCGTCAGCAGGTTGAACACCGTGGTCTTTCCGGCCCCGTTCGGGCCGATCAGCCCTGCGATCTCCGTGCGGCCGATGGTCAGGTTGAAGTTCTCCACCGCCTTCAGTCCGCCGAAGGTCACGCCCAGTCCCACGCACTCCAGCACCGGAGACTTGTCCGTATCCCGCTCCGGCAGCAGTGCGGAGACAGGGCGCTTCACCAGCTTTGCTTTTGCTGTCACAGCGCCGCACGCTCCTTTCTCTTTGGCGTCAAGCTCTTGCAGGCAGCGCCGAAAAACCGCTTCATGGCCGGGTTATTGGTGGCCTGCATCACCAGAATCAGCACCACGGCGTACACCAGCATCCGGTAGTCCGCCACCTCACGCAGCGCCTCCGGCAGCACCGTCAGCACGATGGCGGATACCACCGAGCCGGGCACGCTGCCCATACCGCCCAGCACCACGATGACCAGGATCTCGATGGACATATTGTAGTCAAAGGCAGCCGCCTTGATGTTGGCCAGCGAGTGTCCGTACAGCACGCCGGCGCACCCGGCGAAGAACGCCGCGATGACGAACACCGCCAGCTTGTACCGGGTAACGCTCAGCCCCACGGATTCCGCCGCGATGCGGTTATCCCGGATGGCCATGATGGCCCGGCCGTACTTGGAGCGCTTCAGGTTCAGCATCACCGCCACCGTCAGCAGAACCAGCGCCGCGCCGTAGGGCAGCAGCTCCTTGGCCCCGGCATAGATGGCAGAGGTATTCAGACCCAGCGCCCCGCCGGTAACGCGCAGATTGGTGATGATGTTCTTGATGATCTCGCCGCAGGCCAGCGTTACGATGGCCAGATAATCGCCCCGCAGCCGCAGCGTGGGCAGCCCCACCAGCAGGCCGAACACCGCTGCCGTCAGGCCGCCTGCCAGCATGCTCACCGGAAGGCGCACCATCAGCGGCAGCGCCGTATTCGTCAGTGCGATGGCCACCAGACAGCCGGAGAACAGTCCCACGGACATGAACCCGGCGTGACCTAAGCTCAGCTCGCCCAGCAGTCCTACCACCAGATTCAGCGATACCGCCATCACGATATACACCGCCGTGGGGATCAGCATATTCGTCACCTGCCGGGTCAGGCTCCCGGTATACAGCAGTGCGGCCATGACCGCCAGCAGCATGGCCACCGCCGCCGCTGTCAGCAGGTCGCCCCGCCGGCTTTTTTTCTGTGTCAGTTGCATTTTCCTCACCTCACACCTTCTCCTGCATGGGTTTTCCCAGCAGGCCGGTAGGCTTCACCACCAGCACCACCACCAGCACGGCGAACACGATGGCGTCCGCCCACAGGGTGGAGATATACGTTTTGGACATCTGCTCGATCAGGCCCAGCAGGATACCGCCTATCATGGCGCCGGGGATAGAGCCGATGCCGCCGAATACCGCCGCCGTAAAGGCCTTGATGCCGGGCATGGCGCCGGTGGTGGGCTTGATGTACACATAGGTCATGCCATAGAACATACTGGCGAAGGCGGCCAGCGCCGAACCGATGGCAAACGTCAGCGTGATGGTCCTGTCCACATGGATACCCATCAGCGTGGCGGCCCCCTTATCCTCGGACACGGCACGCATGGCCTTGCCCAGCTTCGTCCTGTCGATAAACAGCGTCAGGGCTGCCATCAGCGCCGCCGTCACCGCCAGCGTCAGCAGCGTGATACCGTCTATCTGCACGCTGCCCACCGTCAGCATGGGCAGCTTCAGCAGCGTGGGATAGGCCATCTGCTGTGACCCGAAGATCAGCAGCGCTGCATTTTGCAGCAAATAGCTGACGCCGATGGCGGTGATGAGTACGCTCAGCGGCGCCGCCTGCCGCAGCGGCTTATAGGCGCAGAATTCGATGACCACGCCCAGCACCGCGCATACCGCGATGCTGACGATCACCGTTACCCACGGGGACAGGCCCATCTGCGCCACCGCCACAATGCCGCTGTATGCGCCCACCATAATCACGTCGCCGTGGGCGAAGTTCAGCATTTTGGCGATACCGTAAACCATGGTGTAGCCCAGCGCGATCAGCGCGTAGATGCTCCCCAGACTCAGACCGCTTATCAAGGTTTGTATCAGGTTCGTCATAGTTATCATTCCTTTGCGTCGCCCCCGGCGCGTCCTCCCGGCACACGGCCGGGAGGACGGGGGCTTATGTGAGGTAGGTAGAGTGAGGCTTGATTATGCCGCGGCGTCGGTGCTCTCCTGACCGAAGAGCGTACCCACGCCGTTCTTATAGAGGATAGCGCTGGCGGCCTTGTTGGTGTTGCCGTCGGCGTTCCACGTCATGGTGCCGGTAACGCCCTCCACGGTCAGGGAGGTCATCGCAGCAGCCAGCTCCGCACCGGAGGTGCTGCCTGCGGCTTCCACGGCGGCCTTGACGGCGTACACCGCATCGTAGGCGTCGGCGGCAAACTGGTCGGGTGTGGCGCCATAGGCCTCCTCATACGCCTTGACGAAGGCCTGCACCCTGGGATCGGTGGAATCCGCCGCGAAGGGGGTCATCATCAGCACATTGTCCGCGATGGTCACATCCTGACTGACCTTGCCCAGGATGCCGTCCAGGCCATCGCCCCCGAAGAAGTACACATCCTCCGCGAACTTGCCCTTGGCCTGGGTCAGGAAGGTGGAGGCCTCCTCCGCGTAGATGGGGAGGAACACCACCTTGACGCCGGAGTTGGCCAGTGCGTTCACCTGCGTGGAAAAGTCCGTAGCCGTGGCAGCGGTAAAGGTCTGGGTCTCCTTGATGGTCACGCCGGTTTTTTCACACTCGGCCACGAATGCGTTGTACAGTCCGGCGGAATAATCGTTGTCGCTCTGATAGAGCACGCCTACCTCATCGGCCAGCGCGTTGTCCTTCAGGTAGTTCGCCGCAGCCGTACCCTGATAGGAGTCGTAGAAGCAGATGCGGAAGGCCTTGTCGTTGCCGTCGATGCACTTGTCGGCAGAGCCGGTGGTCTCCATGATGAACATATCGTCCGCCTTGGCCGCCGCCACCACGGAGGCCGTTTCACCGGACAGCACGCCGCCCAGAAATACGTTCATGCCCCAGTCCATCAGCTTGCCGTAGGCCGCCACGGCGCTCTCGGGGTCGCCCTGCGAGTCCTGCGCGCTCAGCTCCAGCTGCTTGCCGTTGACGCCGCCGGCAGCGTTGATCTCCTTGACAGCCAGCTCCGCGCCGTGCTGCACGGACAGGCCGTAGTTGGCGTAGCCGCCGGTCAGCGGCCCCACCACGCCCAGCTTGATCGTCTCGGCGGCGTCAGCCGCGCCGCCGCTGCCGTTATCGGCCTTATTGCCGCAGGCCATCAGGCTGAATGCCATCACAACGGCCATCAACATCGCAAATACTCTCTTTTTCATGGTTTTGTTCTCCTATTCGTTGGTTTGATAAAAGCCTCTCCGTCGCCGGAGATATACAAAAAAGCGGCTCCGCCAATGGCAGAGCCGCTTCGCTGTATCCTGTATCAGCCTATCATGCGGTTATCCGTGCCAATGGCGCATAGGGAAAAGCGGCCAGTACCAGCAGTACCAGCGCGCAAATAATAATAATGGACGCCATAATCATGGCGCCCAGCACGGACAGAATGACAGTATGAGAAGCGGCGCAGGCGCAGCAGAAAGCAGCACCGGCACAGGCGGCGGTCATGGTCTTGTTCATCTTGCGGTTCATAGTCTTGGTCATCGTGGCCGCCTCCCTTCGCTTCAAAAATGATGGATGAATTCTAGCAAAATCTTCCAGCGAAGTCAACCGTCGTTTCCGCCAAATCACAGTCATACCCCAAAATTTTTCACTATATACGTTATGCAAAGTGCACAAGTTCCCCTTACGCTGCTGCGCCGTTTGACCACATGCGCCATTCTCGCGGAAGGGCGTAATGTTTTCGGCATGGAGAGCGGAATAGCAGCACGCAGTGCGCCAATGGGTAAAGGGCGCGTTGCCGGTCTTTCTAAGCAATTGGCTGCATATAACAAATATACCCGGGACTATTTCTGAATTTTTATGCAAAACGGGCATTTACTTTTGCTATTAAAAGTGATAAAGTTCCAATCAACAAGTCGCTGCCCCGCAGCAGGAAGGAGTCCGCTATGGCAAAGCTGAACGCTGACAACTGCATCTGTGCGTCCCGGATGGGCTCCTACCGTGTCTATGCCGCCTTCTATTACGAGGGCTATTTTTGCTGCGCAAAAAAGGAATTTCCGGCAGTGCATAGGGCATAGACGCAACGTATTTGTTTGCAAAAAGCTCTGTTCCACCCGGAACAGGGCTTTTCATTATTTGTATCACCGAAAAAGGAGAAACACCATGAAAAAACTGTTTACACTGTTCCTTGCGCTGGTCATGATCGTCAGCATGGCAGCCTGCGGCAAGACCGATATCCCCGACAACAGCGGCGATAACGCCGGGAAGGCCACCTACCGGGTGGGCGTGTGCCAGCTGGCCCAGCACCCGGCTTTGGACGCCGCCACCCAGGGCTTCGTGGATGCGCTGAAGGAGGAGCTGGGCGACGATGTAAACATCGAAGTGCAGAACGCCTCCGGCGAGAGCAACAACTGCTCCACCATCATCAACGGCTTTCTGTCCTCTGATGTAGACCTCATCATGGCCAATGCCACCCCGGCGCTGACCGCATTCTGGGCACGGCCGTTACGGCTTACGGCGTGGCGCTGGATCTGGATGACTTTGACGGCACCGTGGGCGGCAACATCTCCGGTACCTCCGACCTTGCCGATCTGGAGAAGCAGGCCGCCATGGTGACCGAGTGGTTCCCCGACGCCATGAAGGTGGGGCTGCTGTTCTGCTCCGCCGAGCCCAACTCACGCTACCAGATCGATGAGATCACCAAGCACCTCACCGACAAGGGGATCATCTGCACGGAGTTTGCCTTCACCGACTCCAACGATCTGGCTGCCGTGACGGAAAAGGCCGCCGCTTCCAGCGACGTGATCTACATCCCCACGGACAACACCGCTGCCAACAACACCGAGAGCATCGCCAACATCCTGACCGCCGCCGGTGTACCCGCCGTGTGCGGTGAGGCCGGCCTGTGCGCCGGCTGCGGCGTATGCACCCTGTCCATCGACTACTACGATCTGGGCGTGACCACCGGTAAGATGGCCGCCAAGATCCTCAAGGGCGAGGCGGATATCTCCACTATGCCCATCGAATACGCTCCCGCTGCCCCCAAGTACAACGCCGCCATGTGCGAAACGATGAACATCACTCCGCTGGAGGGCTACACCGCCATCGAGGGCTGAACGCCTGAGCTGTAACCGGGAGGGGGGCTATCCCCCCTCCCCCCTCATACGGATAGGCTCCGCCGCAGGAGAACGAACACCATCGCCCTTCTGCGGCAGAGTCTGACAAGGAAAAGGAAGGAAAATAACATGTTGCTCACCTCGCTTCTCAACGCGCTGCCGGGCGCCGTCACCCAGGGCCTCATCTGGGGACTGATGGCCATCGGCGTATACATCACCTACCGCATTCTGGACGTGGCCGACCTGACCGTGGACGGCTCGCTGGCGCTGGGCGGCGCGGCCTGCGTCATGCTGATTCGCGGCGGCGCAAATCCGTGGCTGGCGCTGCTCATCGCCGCCCTGTGCGGCGCGGCGGCAGGCTTTATCACCGGAACGCTCCATACCCGCTGCGGCATCCCCGCTATTCTGGCCGGTATTCTGACGCAGCTGGCGCTCTATTCCGTAAACCTGCGGATCATGGGCGGCAAGGCCAATCAGGCCGTCAGCGTGGACAAGTACGACCTGATCGTATCCCAGCGCTTTGTGCGGCAGCTGAGTCTGGAAAATCCCATGCCCCTGCTGCTGCTCGTCACCGCCCTGCTCATCGCCGCGCTGTACTGGTTCTTCGGCACGGAGATCGGCTGCGGTATCCGCGCCACCGGTGCCAATGCCCGCATGGCGCGGGCGCAGGGCATCAACACCCAGCGCAGCGTGGTGGTGGGTCTTGCCCTCTCCAACGGCATCGCGGCGCTCTCCGGCGCGCTCCTGTGCCAGTATCAGGGTTCGGCGGACGTGAACATGGGCCGCGGCGCCATCGTCATCGGACTGGCCGCCGTCATCATCGGCGAGAGCCTGTTGGGCAAGGTGTTCCGCAACTTCGGCCTTCGTATGCTGTCGGTGTCGCTGGGCGCTATTGTCTATTACCTTGTTTTGCAGGTGGTCTTGCAGCTGGGCCTGAACACCAATGATCTGAAGCTCCTGTCCGCCGCAATCGTGGCCGTATTTCTGGCCGTCCCCCACCTGAAAGGAAAACTCACCCACAAAGGAGGCACCGTCCATGCTTGAGCTGAAACATATTTCCAAAACCTTCTTTCCCGGCACAGTCAACGCCAAAACAGCGCTGGATGACCTGTCGCTGACCCTCCATGACGGCGATTTCGTCACCGTCATCGGCGGCAACGGCGCGGGAAAATCCACCATGCTCAACGCTATGGCAGGCACGTTCACCGTGGACAGCGGCTCCATCCTGCTGGACGGTGAGGACATCACCCGCAAGCCGGAGCACCGCCGCGCCGCCGATCTGGGCCGGGTATTCCAAGACCCCATGATGGGCACCGCCGGTGATATGTGGATCGAGGAAAATCTGGCGCTGGCCGCCCGCCGCGGCAGCCGCCGCACCTTCAAATGGGGCATCTCTCACGCCGAGCGGGAGCAATACCGCGCCCTGCTGGCCCCACTGGGTCTGGGGCTGGAGGATCGACTGACCACCAAGGTAGGGCTGCTCTCCGGCGGTCAGCGGCAGGCGCTGACGCTGCTGATGGCCTCCCTGAAGAAGCCCAAGCTCCTGTTGCTGGACGAGCACACCGCCGCCCTCGACCCCAAGACCGCCGCCAAGGTGCTGGAGCTCTCTGACCGCATCGTGGCCGAAAACGGCCTGACCACCATGATGGTGACCCACAATATGAAGGACGCCATTGCCCACGGCAACCGCCTCATTATGATGGACGCCGGCCGCGTGGTGCTGGACATTGCCGGCCGGGAAAAGCAGAGGCTCACCGTACCCGATCTGCTGGCACTCTTTTCCGAGGCCGGCGGCACCGACGCAGCAGACGATAAGCTGCTGCTGGCATAAGCTTTCCGACAAGCGTTGCAAAATAGCATGCCCCCGGCTCTGCCGGGGGCTTTGTGCTGTCATACCGCAGCCGGAGCGCGCATACGCTGCTGGGCGACTGGGCGGAGAAATACCCGGAGTCGGTAAAG
>FR884132.1:0-16213 GCA_000435975.1 Oscillibacter sp. CAG:241
GCCAGCAGCAGGGCCGTGTCCCCTGCCGGGGCCAGGCAGTCCAGCAGCCGCGGCAGCAGCGCCAGCCGCAGTCCGTCCGGCAGCACCGGCCGGATCGGCGCAAACTCCGCCTCCCGGCCCGGGGGCAAGGCCGCGTGGGAAACACCGCATTCCGCCAGCCGCCGGGTCCATCGCCGCAGCCGGCGGCGGGGCAGCAGCCCGCCGTCCAGGTCCCCCTCCAGCACCCACAGGGCCGTTCCGGCCACGGTGCGCCGCTCCAGCGCCGGGCGCGTTTCCGGCAGCAGATGCACATATCCCAGCATAAAAATCCCCTCCCGCCTTATTTTATAAGGCAGGAGGGGAAAATATACGGAATTTTACCAGCCGTAGCGGACGTAGCCGGGCAGATACGGCAGGGGGTTCACGGCGGTACCGTTGACGCCGCCGATGCGGATCTCATAGTGCAGGTGGGGGCCGGTGGAAACGCCGGTGGAGCCTATCTTTCCGATGACCTGACCCTGGGCCACCCGCTGGCCTGTCACGGCGATGACCCGGCTCATGTGGCCGTACACCGTGCTGGTGCCGTCGTCATGCTGAATCTTCACGCAATAGCCCAGGCCGTAGTTCCAGCCTTCGTTGGCCAGCATGACGGTGCCCGCCTTGGTGGCGTAAATGTCGGAGCCCCAGGAGGCGCCGATGTCTACACCCAGATGATAGGTGCTGGCGCCGGGGCACGGTGCGTCACGGCCGCCGTAGCCGCCGGTGATCAGGCGGCAGGCGGTGGGCCAGATGAAGCCGCCCACGGCGGTCTGGTTGTTGCGGCTGGCCTCCTCGGACTTGCGGATCTCCTCCTGGAGCTCCTTCTCCCGGGCGGCCTGCTGGTTCAGCAGCGCCTGCTGGCCTGCCTCGCTGGCGGCATACTCCTCAAACACCCGGGTAGCCTCGGCCACCTGGGCGTCCAGCTCCGTCTTGCTGGCGGTAAGCTCCGCCTGATGCTGCTCCAGGTCCGCCTTATCCTGAGCCAGCTGCTGGCGCAGGGTGCGCAGCTGGTCAATGACGCTCTGATCGTGCTCCACGATCTCGTTGATAAAATCCATGCGGCTCAGCAGGTCCGCAAAGCCCGTGGCCTTGAACAGCACGGACCAGTAGGACACGGTGCCCCGTTCCTCCTCCTGCCGCACCTGGTGGCAGAACAGGTCGTACTGCTTCTCCTCCTCCGCCTGGTTCTGGGTGATCCGGTCCTGGGTGTCCTGGATCTGCACCTCCAGCAGGTCGATCTGCTGGGCAATGATGGCGGCCTGCTGGTCCAGCAGTTCCTTCTGCTCCAGGGCCTTGGCCTTGTCGGACTTGATCTTGTCCAGCTGCTGCTGGATCTCCTGCTTTTTGGCCCGGGTCTCGGCCAGCTGGTCATTGAGGCCGGCGCCGTAGGCCGTGTCCACCGGCCGCAGGGCCAGACACAGGGCGGCCATCATGGCTGCGGCGCACACCAGGGCAGTCAGTTGTTTCAGTTTGGATTTCATGACGGTCTCCTCTCTTTTTATACCCGCAGGAATTTCCGGATGGCGGTCAGGCTGCCACCCACGCCCACCAGGATGCCCACGCCGGCGAATACTGCCGCCACCGGGGCCCAGATCTGACGGAAGTCCACCACCCGCAGCAGCTGCATGGTGTCGGAATTGGCGATGCCCTGGGATACGGCGGCATACAGCAGCCACTGGAGCCCGAAGGCCACCGCCGCGCCGATGAGTCCCAGCAGCAGTCCCTCGTATACGAAGGGCCAGCGGATGAACCCGTCCGTGGCGCCCACCATTTTCATGATGGCGATCTCGTCCCGGCGGTCAAAGGTGGTAAGCTTGATGGTGTTGGAAATGATGAACACGGAGATGATCAGCAGAATGGCGATCAGGGCGATGCTGATGACCCCCGCGATGTTGCGCACGGTGATGAAGCCGTTGGAGATATCCTGGTCCGCCCGGACCTTGGCGATCCCCTCCACGCTCTCCAGGCTCTGCACCACCTGGCCCATCCGGTTCAGGTCCGTCAGGTGCATGACATAGCGGTGGCGGAAAATAGAGGGGTCCAGGTCGCTGTACAGGTCGTCCTCGTTATACTGGGCCACATATTCGTCCCGGGCCTCCTGCCGGGAGACGAAGGTGCAGTCCGCCACGCCGGGAATCGCCGCCAGCCGGGACTGGAGCGCCGTTGCCTCGTCGTCCGTCAGGCTCTCGTCCACGAAGGCCACCACGGCGTTCTCCTTCTGCAGGTCCTGCAGGTTGATGTTGGCGTTGTAGGCCACCAGGGAGAAGGTGCCCATGATCAGCAGACATGCCACGGTGACGCCGACGGCGGCAAAGGACATGAACCCGTGGGACAGCATGTTGCCTGCTCCCTCCCGGAAGAAATACTTGAAATTATGCATGCTCACACCTCGTATCTGCCCACGCCGGTGGCGGCCACCACGCCATGGTCGATCATAATGACCCGCTTGTCAAAATGATTCACCAGGCTCTTTTCATGGGTCACCACCACCACGGTGGTGCCCAGCGCGTTGATGCGCTCCAGCAGAGTCATGATCTCCAGCGAGCGGGCAGGGTCCAGGTTGCCGGTGGGCTCGTCGGCCACGATGGTGCTGGGATTGTTTACCAGCGCCCGGGCAATGGCCACCCGCTGCTGCTCGCCGCCGGACAGCTCATCGGGGAACCGGCGGCCCTTGCCGTCCAGCCCCACCAGGCCCAGCACATAGGGGATGCGGGTCTTGATCTCCCTGGCGGAGGCTCCCACCGCCCGCATAGCCAGACTCAGATTATCGTATACGGTTTTGTTGCCGATCAGGCGGAAATCCTGAAAGATCACGCCGATGGTCCGGCGCATCAGGGGGATCTGCCGCTGGGTGATGTTGCTCATGGAGAAGCCGTTGATCATCACCCGGCCCCGGGAGGGCACCAGCTCGCCGGTCAGGAGCTTGATGATGGTGGACTTGCCGCTGCCGGAGGGGCCCACCAGGAACACGAACTCCCCGTCCTGTATCTCGAAGGAAATTCCGTTTAGGGCGTGGGTGCCGTTATCGTATGTTTTTTCAACGTTTGTCAGTCTGATCATGTGATACCTCGATGTATACTCATACGACGCCCTGTGACAGGCGTCGTCAAAAAGTCCATTTTTCCCTATCGAGTAACATTATAAACAAAAAGTTACAAAATGGCAACAAAAAAAATATTAAATCTTTGTGAATCCAAGCGGTAAAATCTGGAAATTTTGCCAGTCCGGGCCGAAACCCGCCCCGCCTTGACTTCCCGGCCCCACATGGTATAATATAATTGATCATTCAATTATAATCCGGATTTTTTACAGGAGGTACTCCCATGAACAACAAATGTCCCTTCTGCGGAGCGGAGATGACCCCCGGCGTTATCCAGTCCCGCTCCAGCGTTTACTGGTCCCGGGAGGCCGACTCCGTGGCCGCCTTTTCCTTCCTGGACGACGGTGCCTTCCCTCTGGCGGACCAGGGCGGCGCCACCCTCGGCGGCGCCAGCGCCCCGGCATACAACTGCACCCGCTGCAAAAAGATCATCCTGGACTATTCCGTTCGCCACCTGTCCCCCTGATTTTTCCCTTTTTCCTCCATACCCCCTTGCAAAACCCGAACGCTCGTGTTATCATACCCTACGTCAACAGGGGAGCTCGCCGGAGCGGGCTGAGAGTGGGCTGTCATCGCCCTGACCCTTCAACCTGATTTGGATAATGCCAACGTAGGGACATACCGGCGCAGCGCACGAATAACGCATTGCGGATATGCCTTTTACCGGGCATATCCGCATTTTTTGCTGTAAGGAGTGTATTTTTATGCTGGGTATTTGCCTGGACAGCGTCCGCCGCACGGTGCCGCTGGTCCACAACATCACCAATTACGTCACCGTCAACGACGTGGCCAACATCCTGCTGGCCTGCGGCGGCAGCCCCATCATGTCCGACGAGCCGGAGGACGTGGAGGACATCACCTCCATCTGCGGCGGGCTGAACATCAACATCGGCACCCTGAACCAGCGGAGCATCCAGGCCATGTTCCGGGCCGGGGAAAAGGCCGCGTCCCTGGGTCATGTGCTGCTGCTGGACCCCGTAGGCGCGGGTGCCTCCGCCCTGCGGACCAACACCGCCGTGGAGCTGATGGAAAAGTTGCCCTTCACCGTGATTCGCGGCAACATCTCCGAGATCAAGACCCTGGCCCTGGGCAGCGGCAAGACCCGGGGCGTGGACGCCGACGTGGCCGATGCCGTGTCTGACGGAAATCTGGACGCCGCCGTGGCCTTTGTGAAGGACTTTGCCCGCCGCAGCCATGCCATTGTGGCCGTCACCGGGGCCATCGACCTGGTCAGCGACGCAGACCGCTGCTTCGTCATCCGCAACGGCCGCCCGGAGATGGGCAAGATCACCGGCACCGGGTGCCAGCTGTCCGGCATGATGACCGCCTTTGTGGCGGCCAATCCGGACCGCCGCCTGGAGGCCGCCGCTGCCGCCGTGTGCGCCATGGGCCTGGCCGGCGAGATCGGCTGGAGCCGTATGGCCCAGGGCGACGGCAACTCCACCTATCGCAATCGCATCATCGACGCCATCTACAACATGGACGGCGCTGCGCTGGATAAGGGGGCCAAGTATGCGGTGCGCTGAACAGGACCTGCTGCTGTACGCCGTTACGGACCGCCACTGGCTCAGCGGCCGGTCCCTGCGGGACGTGGTGGAGGAGAGCCTGCGGGGCGGCGTCACCATGCTGCAGCTGCGGGAAAAGACCCTGGCGGAGCCCTCGTTCCTGGCAGAGGCCCGGGAGCTGCAGGCCCTGTGCCGGGATTATCACGTTCCCTTTCTTGTCAACGACAATGTGGATATTGCCCTGGCTATGGACGCCGACGGCGTTCATGTGGGCCAGAGCGACATGGAGGCCCTGGACGTCCGCCGGAAGCTGGGGCCCGATAAGATCATCGGCGTGTCCGCCCAGACGGTGGAGCAGGCTCTGCTGGCGGAAAAGCACGGCGCGGACTATCTGGGCGTGGGGGCCGTGTTCCCCACCGGGTCCAAGGACGACGCCGACGACGTGTCCTACGACACCCTGAAGGCCATCTGCCGGGCCGTGTCCATTCCCGTGGTGGCCATCGGCGGCATCAGCCGGGACAACGTACACAGGCTCTCCGGCAGCGGCATCTGCGGCGTGGCCGTCATCAGCGCCATCTACGGCGCGGCCGATATCCGCCGGGCATCGGAGGACCTGAAGGCCGCCACCCGGGAGATGCTCCAGGCATGATCCGGGCCGCTGTGTTTGACCTGGACGGCGTGGTGCTGGACTCCATGTCCATCTGGAAGGACCTGGGCGCCCGCTACCTGCTGCGCCGGGGACTCACGCCGGAGCCGGGCCTGGGAGAGCTGCTGTTTGCCATGAGCATGGAGCAGGGCGCAGACTATCTCCGGACCCACTATCCCCTGCCGGAGAGCGCCGACGTTCTGGCGGACCTTTCCGCCATGCTGCGGGATTATTACTATAACGAGGTTCCGGAAAAGGACGGAGCCCGGACGGCTCTGGCCTTTCTGCGGGACCGGGGCGTATCCGTCACCGCCGCCACCTCCAGCCCCCGTTCCCATGTGACCCGGGCCCTGGAGCGGCTGGGCCTTCTGCCCTGCTTTGAGGCCATTTACACCACCGGCGAGCTGGGCGTCAGCAAGCACCGGCCGGATATCTATCACCTGGCGGCCCGGGGCACGCCGCCGGACCAGACCCTGGTGGCGGAGGACTCGCTCTATGCCCTGCAAACCGCCGCCGCGGCAGGCTACCGCACCGTGGGCGTATACGACGCCAACGGCGAGGCGGACCAGCAGGCCCTCCGCCGGACGGCGGACGTGTACGTCCCCTCTCTGGCCTCCCTTCCCGCCCACTGGGCGGAGCTGAACGGCTGACCTTAGCTGAAAAATCCTCTGATTTTTCAGCAGTCAAGCGGTGCATTGGGGGCACCACCTTGCATCGCATTATAAAACTGTGCTGTAGAAAAAAGAAAGGACAGATCATCATGAAAACAGCATTGACCATTGCTGGAAGCGATTCCAGCGGAGGCGCCGGGATCCAGGCCGACATCAAGACCATGACCGCCAACGGCGTATTCGCCACCTGCGCGGTCACGGCCCTGACGGCCCAGAACACCACCGGCGTCACAGACATCCTGGAATCCACCCCCCATTTCCTGGCGGAGCAGCTGGACGCCGTGTTCACGGACATCGCCCCCGACGCGGTGAAGATCGGCATGGTCTCCTCAGCAGCGCTGATTGCCGTCATCGCGGAGAAGCTGCGCCGGTATGGCGCGCAGCGCGTGGTGGTGGACCCCGTCATGGTGGCCACCTCCGGCGCAAAGCTCCTGCGGGACGACGCCATCCACGCCCTGACGGCGGATCTGCTGCCTCTGGCCACGGTACTGACGCCCAACATTCCCGAGGCGGAGATACTCTCCGGCCTCCCCATCACCGACGCCGCCGGCATGGAGGCCGCCGCCCGGACCATCAGTCAGCGGTACGGCTGCGCCGTGCTGTGCAAGGGCGGCCACCAGATCAACGACGCCGACGATCTGCTGTGGCGGGACGGCGGCGGCAAGTGGTTCCGGGGCCGGCGCATCCCCAATCCCAACACCCACGGCACCGGCTGCACCCTGTCCAGCGCCATCGCCGCCAACCTGGCCAAGGGCTATGACCTGGACCAGTCCGTGGAGCGGGCCAAGGCGTATATCTCCGGGGCGCTGGCCGCCATGCTGGACCTGGGCAAGGGCTCCGGCCCCATGAACCACATGTTTGACCTGAAGGGAGGGTTCGCGGAATGAAAAAGACCTCCACCTTTCAGAACGCCCTGATCTGGTTCGGGGCAGGCGTCTCCCTGGCGGAGATCCTTACCGGCACGGCCTTCGCCCCTCTGGGCATGGGTAAGGGCCTGCTGGCCATCCTCATCGGCCACGTCATCGGCTGCGGCATGATGCTGCTGGCGGGTCTCATCGGCGGCCGCACCGGCCGCAGCGCCATGGAGACCGTGAAAATGAGCTTCGGCCAGAAGGGCGGCCTGCTGTTCGCTCTGCTGAACGTGCTGCAGCTGGTGGGCTGGACCGCCATCATGATCTATGACGGTGCCCTGGCCATCGGCGGCATCTTCGACGTTGGCCGTTGGGTCTGGTGCCTGGTCATCGGCGCATTGATCCTGCTGTGGATCGTGGTGGGCGTCACCGACCTGGGCTGGATCAACAAGATCACCATGGCCGCCCTGTTCGTGCTGACCCTGGTGCTGTGCAAGGTGATCTTCTTCTCCGGCAGCGCCATGGCCGCCCCCTCCGGTGAGGGCCTGACCTTTGGCGCGGCAGTGGAGCTGGCGGTGGCCATGCCCCTGTCCTGGCTGCCCCTGATCAGCGACTATACCCGCCAGGCCCAGAAGCCCGTCCGGGCCACGGCAGCCAGCGTGGTCACCTACGGTCTGGTATCCTGCTGGATGTACGTCATCGGCATGGGCGCAGCCATCTTCACCGGCGAGTATGACATCGCCGTCATCATGGTCAAGGCCGGCCTGGGCATTGCCGCCCTGGTGATCCTGGTGTTCTCCACCGTCACCACCACGTTCCTGGACGCCTGGTCCGCCGGCATCTCCGCCGAGTCCCTGTCCAGGAGGGTCAGCGGCAAGACGGTGGCCATCATCACCACTGTGGTAGGCGTGGCCGGGGCCATCCTGTTCCCCATGGACGATATCACCGGCTTTCTGTACCTGATCGGCTCCGTGTTTGCCCCCATGATCGCCGTGCAGATTGCCGACCACTTCCTGCTGCACCGGGACCGCTTCGCCGTGGCCGCCGACGCCCGGAACCTGGTGATCTGGCTCATGGGCTTTGTGGCCTATCGCCTGCTGATGGGCGTAGACACCCCCGTGGGCTACACCCTGCCGGACATGGTGCTGACCATCCTTCTGTGTGTCATCGCGGAGATGCTGAAGCCCTCCGTGAAGCAGTAACCCCCCCAAAACCTGTCATTGCGAGACCAGTCCGCAGACTGGTCTCGCAATCCATTTCTGAAGTGTAACGTTTGTTCCCTTTGAGCGGCTGTTTCGATGCATAGCATGTTCGACACCGGGAAAACAGGAAATCAGCTTATATTCGCAGAAAAGCCGCATTTCAGGCCGGTAACTTCCGAGCATTCTGTTGAAAACAGAGCTATCCTTGTGATACAATATGCACATGCCAACAGGCAGGAGACAAGGCAAATGAAAAGGAGTAACCAAGTGAGAATACAACATAAAAACCTGACAATCCGCCAGGCCGGGGCCGCCGATGCCAAGCAGCTTGCCGCCTGGTGGAATAACGGTGCCGTGATGGCACACGCAGGCTTCCCCAACGGCTTGGGAACGACCGAGGAAGAAGTCGTAAAAGGCCTTGGCAACGGTTCTCTGGTCATTGAGGAAAGCGACCGTCTGATTGGCGAGTGCAATTACCACAATATGTCGGATGGAGTTGCAGCAATTGGCATTAAGATCTGCGAAACCGATTGTCGGAACCGTGGCGTCGGCAGAAAGGCTTTGAGTATGCTGATTGGTTGGCTGTTCCGAAACGGCTATGCCAAAATCATCCTCGATACGAACTTGACGAACACAAGAGCGCAGCACGTTTACGAATCACTTGGATTCCGCAAGGTACGAACCAATATCGACTCTTGGAAAGATCAGCTCGGTCGGCTTCAATCATCGGTTGATTATGAGTTGGTTGAGCAGGATTTTGTCAGTTATGAGTGAGGGAACCATCAATCCATGAGCAGGCACCACAGGCAGAGCATATAGAGCAGCTTGTTCAGCGGGTAAAGCGGAACAGGCATGACCGAGGTCATGCCTGTTCCAAGAAATTCAAATTTTACTGTCTTACCAGCAGAGAGGCTCCCGCCTCTCATTTTTTATGCTTATTTCCACTGGAACGTCACCATGCCATAGACATAGATGAACAGGATGGCCACGGGGACCACATACTGAAACATCGGCTTCATCCATTGCCGCACCTTCAGGCCCCGGCCGGCGTTGGCCTCCAGCAGGAAGCTGTCCCATCCCCAGCCGAACCGGTTGCAGCAGAACAGGGCAAACACCAGGGACCCCAGGGGCAGAATGTTGTTGGACACCAGGAAATCCCACAGGTCCAGCCAGGAGGTGCCCTCTGCGAAGGGCTGGAAGTGCAGCACGCTGTAGCCCAGGGCCGTGGTCAGCGCCACCAGGAAGATGCACCCGCCGCAGACCAGGCACCCCACCGGGCGGCTCCATCCGGTAAGATCCCGCACCATGGCCAGTATCTCCTCGCACACCGCCAGCACTGTGGACAGGGCCGCAAACACCATAAACAGGAAGAACAGGGTTCCCCACCAGCGGCCGCCATTCATGTGGTTGAACACGGTGGCCATGGTGTCAAACAGCAGGCTGGGGCCGGCGTTGACCTCCACCCCATAGGTAAAGCAGGCCGGGAACATGATCAGCCCCGCCACGATGGCCACAAAGGTATCCAGCAGGATGATGTTCACCGACTCCCCCATCAGGGACCTCTCCTTGCCGATGTAGCTGCCAAAAATGGCCATGGCCCCCATGCCCACCGACAGGGTGAAGAATGCCTGGTTCATGGCGCCCACCACCACGCTGCCGGTGATCCTGGACAGGTCCGGCACCAGGTAAAACCGCAGGCCCTCCGCCGCGCCGTCCAGGGTGAAGCTGTGAACGGCCAGCACCAGCATCAGCAGCAAAAGCAGCAGCATCATGTATTTGGTGACCCGCTCCAGGCCGCTCTGCAGGCCGAAGCACAAAACGCCGAAGGCCATCGCCACCGTCACCGCCAGATAGGTCACGTTGACGCCCGGGTCCGCGATCATTGCGGAAAACCCCAGATTCTGGCTGTTTCCCGTGAGAAACTGCACGAAATAGTACACGATCCATCCGGTGACCACCGTGTAAAACGCCATCAGGGCGATGCTGCCGAATAAGGACACATACCCATGGATGTGCCATTTCTGACCCTTTTTCTCCAGCTTCTGATACATGTGGATGGGGCTGGTCTGGGCCGCCCGGCCCACGCAGAACTCCATGGTCATGATAGGCAGCCCCAGCACCACCAGGCACAGCACATACAACAGCACAAAGCCGCCCCCGCCATACTGGCCGCACATCCACGGGAATTTCCACACATTACCGCAGCCGATAGCGCACCCGGCGGACAGCAGGATGAACCCCAGCCGGGACCCCAGCTTCTCGCGTTCCATATCGTCTCTCCTTCTGCATTTTTATTCACATTAGTGTGGAGTTATCCTATCAAATATTCCGCTTTGCGTCAAGAAATGATTAAATTTTCACAATGCTTTCCCTGTCTCCCTTTTCCGGGAAGCCTGACAAGTCTGAATTAACCGCCCAGAAAAAATTGAAAATACGCTCCAAAATCGGCTATTTAAGCCGATTTTGGAGCGTATTTGTTCATCATTTAGGATTATTGATCGGTCTTTGGTTTGGCCGGAGGAGTTGATTCCGGGATTTCCTGAAGATAGCCGGAATTCACAAGGGCCTGAAGAAAATTACCGAAGGATGGAGCAATTATCTCAGTCGTTGTTTCGTATCGTTCTGCGGCGTCATTTATGATTGATTCAGTGGATAATCCGGATTTAATTTGCGAGAAAAAGTATGCTCCAGTTTCGTTCAGCCCTTTGACATACGGTACCCTGCCGCGAGCGGGTCCGGTTGCCACCAGGAATTGTTCATCACAGATTTCTGCAAGAACTACTCCGGGAATAACGGTATATTTCATAGTTTTTCACCATTTCTATCACTTTTTTGCCGGATTCATCGCAGGGTCAGACAGGGCTGCCGCCAGGGTATCTCTGCACAATTGGGCAGATTGGATATCTCCGCGGTTTTTCAGAAGCCAAACCGGGCTTTTCAGCATATTTTCAGCGATTTTACAGGCAGATTTCACTTCCTGCTCCGTATTGCAATCAAACAGGAATTGGGAAAAGATTTTTCCGGCGGATTCGTGAACGGTCAGTCGTCTGATTTCGTTGATTTTGGCCTGTTCCAGGAATATAATTCCGCCCAATTTAGCGGTCAGCCGCTGAGACATGTTTTCTTTACCCGTCCAAGGGGATGAAGTGACGAATACTTGGTCATTTTCCATATATACAATGGGTTTATCCCCGTTGATGATCTGAACCGCATCGGGACAGAGGAGCTTCCACAGGCAATAATGGGTGGATTTGCCGGTGCCGCTGGGGGCGGTAATAAGCCAAGCCAGGTCCTTCCAGATAAAGGAAACGGCATGGAACACGATGCGGCCGAAAGCCGTGATGGCAGAGGAGATAGCGGGGCACAGCTCCATATATTCCACATAATATTCCGGGTTCTCGGGCTGGTAAATACTGGCAGCCTTCCGGAGCCGCTGGGGCGGAATGCGCACCGACGGAATGTCCCGGTCATTTATGGGACAGGGCGGGATATCCCGGGTCGTCCCACCATTCTTTTCCAGATACGGAGAAAAATACGGATAGTAATCATCATAGGCGGTGATCACGTCTACGGGAACACCGGCAAGAACAAGTCGTCGTTTCATGGATAAAAATTCGTCATGTGTGAGAAGCGGAGGGATGGATGAGCCATCCCTCCGCTTGTGGTGTTTCAGCCGATGATGTTGCCGTGCTGGTCCACGATGACCTGCTGGCCATCGGGCAGGGTCACGGCATAGCGGCCATTGCCGATGCTTTCCAAAACACTGCCGCTGGGCCTCTGGCCATCAAGGCCCACAACGGTATCCTGGAGTTCAGGAGGGATAAATTTTGTGTTCATGGATGTTCTCCTTTCCTCACTCCCAAATGGTGCGGGTGTTGTAATGCAGGGTATGGGTGACGCCGTGGACTTCGGTGCCGTCCAGGGTGACCCAATAGGGGGTGACCTCCAGGGTACCGGAGCCGGAGAGGCTCTGCTGGGTGATCATGAGCCTGGCGTTCCGGGCAGCACCGAACAGGCCGGAGGCCGTATAGAACAGCCGATAGCGGTTGGCGTAGGCAACAGGCACCTTCACGCCGTCCACAATGATGCCGCTTTCCTGATAGTTGGCCGGGTTATCCACGGCGGAGATCAGGGTGACGCCGCGCAGGCGGAACAGACCATTCCGGACATAGTGCAGGTCCAGATAGGAGTCGCTGACGTACTTGGCGTAGATGGTGGTGTCCTCCGTGACCTGGTCCAGGTCGGCGGGGATGGTATAGGCCTGGTCGGCGAACCAACCGGCAAAGACCTTGCCGGCGGGGGCCTGGTAGGCCACCTGGTTACGGACGCCGGTACCGGCGGAAACGGTAAGCTCATAGGTCTTGGCGCCGTCCACCACGGTGACGGTGATATCCTCCACGGTGGGCACATCCGCCGAAATGGGAGTGCCATCGGCGCAGTAGGAAGCCATGGTCAGCAGCTGTGTTTCGGCAACGGCGGGAACCGTGCAGTCAGCGGTGCGGGACTCATCTTCGGACTTGATCTTGCCAGCGCCAGTGCCCTGGTAGGTGCCGGTGCGGGTGACGCTGTTGGTGACCTCCACGCCGTCCAGGGTGACCCAGTAGGGATAGTAGCTGACGGATTCACCGGCCTGGGACCAATAGGTGTTCTTATCCAGGCCGTAGCACAGCATATAGCCATACTTGTCACCAGTGACTACGCTGGCCGCAGTATAGCTGTTGGACTGGCCCTCCTGCTTCAGGTTGATGGTGATGCCCTTGAAGGCAACGCTCTGGCCCTCCGGCAGGCTGGCAACGGTGGTGCGAGCTTCGTCAATGGCCTCATAGGTCATCTGGTTTGCCGTGGTACGGGAATTATTGACATAGAAGCCAGCTTCTTTGTAGAGGCTGCGGTCAATGGCGGAAACCATATAGAAGCCAATGACATCCAGCTGCCCCTCTGTGTTATGCTCCCAGCAAGACAGAGCCATAGGCTTCAGATAGGCGTTGGGAACCTCCCAGATATAGTAGGTTTCGCCAGCCTTGGGGGCAAAGCTCAGGCCGGTTTCGCCCTCGGCGAAGGGATAAACCTCGGTACATGCCTCGCTGTTGAAAGCTCCGCCGTAGAGGTAGCCGCTGGTGACCTTGTCCGTCAGGTTAAACCCGGCGCTGACGGGGTAGGTCTCGGTGGCGCCCACCTGCTTAGCCTGGCCGTTTTCGTCCATCTGAACGTGGGCCACATAGAAGCTCTGGGTGTAGGCAAACCAAACCTCGCGGTTGGCATTGGTAGTGGAGACGGTGACGGAAGCCTCCGTCACATCCTTGGTGGTGACGCCGTCCAGGGTATAGCCATAGTAGGCGGCGCCGGAAATTTCCTTCATGGGGACGTTATAGGTGCCGTATTCCAGGGCCTGGGAGCCGTTCATCTGGTAATACTCCTGGGCGGCCAGCTGCTTGGCCTTGTCGGGGGACTCCACCTCCACGCCCTTCTCGTTGATGGGCTGACCCTGGGCATTCACCAGGTAGAAGTGCATGAGGATGGTGCCGCCCTTGGGCGCAACCTGGGGGATTTCGAAGTCCTTGCTGGTTTCCTGATCCTGATAGTCGGTGTAATTAAAGGTAGTGGTGTCGTTGGTGGGATAGGTCCGATCCTTGCTGAGGCCGTCCTTGAGGGTCACGCGGTACTTCATGACCGCCGGAGTACCCTCGTTGATGTCGCCGACGTTCCAGTTGAGGGTCTCGCCGCTGCGGGTGACGGTGCCCTGGCTCAGATAGACATCGTATCCACCGGCATTGTACTCGTCCAGGCTGTTGGTAACCTTGGGGTCGCCGGTGAAGGCCAGGTTCACATACTGGCTCATGGGGTCGGTGACCGAGCCGTTGGTGGCGGCCTTGGCGATGCTGCCGGCGATGGTCTCAAAGGCGGCGGTGAGCTTGGTCTCCACGTTGTCGTTATTTGCGATGGCAAAATAGCCCTTGGCAGCATCGCTGGCACAGCCTTTCAGCGTGTTCTCGCCCTCGGTACCGGCCTGGAGGGCCACGGAGAAGATGGTGGTCCCGGCGGCCTTGGCCTGGTTGGCCTCCCAGATGGTGGCGACGCCGTTGTTGGTGCCGCTGGTCCGAGTAACCGTGCCATCCAAGGCATACACACCATAGCTGAGTCGGCTGGTTTTTCCATGCTCCGTACAGGTGGCATTCACATACGCATTATAGCTCGTGGTAAAAGCGCCGCCTGAGCCGATCACGGTGTTATAGTCGGGGGTGAAGGCGCCGATGTTGGTGATATTGCCACCTCGAGGGCAACCAATTTCCGTCCACGCCTCACAGTTTGCATAGGTTGCGGTGGCAACAAAGGGATGGCTGTAGGTGGGCTCACCATCGGACAGGATGACGATGTTCTTCTGCTTGCCGGTGGAAGAAGCAGAGGCCAGAAGCTGCTGAGCCACATGGATACCGGCCTGCTGATTGGTGCCGCCATTGGCGTATGTTGCCTTGTCTATTGCTTTCTTAAAAGCATCCAGTTCGCTGGCCGTGTAGAAGTGGCCGCTGTTGTACGCCGTGGCCGTATCGATAAAGGTGACGATGGCGATGCGGGTGGTGCTGTTCTCCGTCAGCAGCTTGTCACCGAAGGCCTTGGCGGCCTTGCGGGTGTTGGTGAGCTTAGTGCCCTCCATACTGCCGGAGCAGTCGATGACCAGGACCACATCGGAGGTGGTGCTGTAGTTCTTGCCCTGGATGGTCAGGGTAACCTCATAGAGGCCACTCTCCTCATCCACAGGCTGGGCTTTTTTGCTGAGGTTGATAGAGCCCTCAGCGGGCCATGCGGGTCCGTCTGACGCAGCGGTTCCGCTTCCGCTGGCGTCCTCATCCGCCGCGAAGGACGGCAGGGCCACCAGAGACAGGGCCATGACCAGCGCCAGCACAAGGGCCAACGCCTGTTTCCATTTCTTCATATCCTCGTTCCTCCCATTGCGTTTATTTGCGCGGTGCGCATTATTTTCAGGCCCTAACGGACCTAATTGAAGATGCGACAACGCTTCCGCCGCCGGGGTGCCGGTCCCAGCTGCGGAACGTTATTATAGCGCATATCGGTATCGTTTTCAAGTGTAATTTTGGTTTTCCAAAGTTTATTGTTATTTGGTTATTATTCTATCACAAAGTTATGTCGAATGCAAGTGCATTTTCAGGGGATAAGGGAAATTTTTCTGGATTCGACGGGTGGATTGTGCTATAATATATGTGTAATTAATCAACAGGGCAGGAGGACAATGTCCATGAACGAGAAGAAAACATCCAAAAAAGCGGGATATCCCAACGGGGATGCCCGGGACTTCTTTTTACGGGATCTTGACGAAAAAACGGTAAAGGGTCCGAAAAAGCCGGAGCGGCCCGGGTCTGAGCCGCCCATCATGGCGGTGTATGCCGCGCCGGTGGTGAAGGAGAAGAAATGAGCGGGTTCCGGCTGCGCAGCTGCGTGTGGGAGCTGACGCTGGCGTGCTGCTTCGGGTGCCGGTACTGCGGGTCCGCCGGGGGGCGGGCCAGGGCCGACGAGCTGTCCACGGCGGAGTGCCTGGACACGGCGGACCAGCTGGCAGAGCTGGGGTGCCGGAGGGTGTCGCTGATCGGGGGCGAGGTGTTCCTGCGGCGGGACTGGGCGCAGATCGCCGGGCGGCTCACCGGCCGGGGCGCGGCGGTGGCGGTGATCACCAACGGGTACCTGATGTCGCCGGAGGTGCTGGCGCAGCTGCGGGAGGCCGGCGTGGAGTCCGTGGCGGTGTCCATCGACGGGCCGGAGGACGTGCACGACGCCGGACGGCAGGCGGGCAGCTTCCGCCGGGCCATGGACGCCGTGGGGGCGCTGGTGAAGGCCGGCATTCCGGCGTCGGTGATCTCCACCCTGCGCAGGGACTGCGTGGGGCGGCTGGAGGAGCTGTACCGGGTGCTGGAGGGCTCCGGCATCGCCGCGTGGCAATTGCAGGCGTGCTCGCCTATGGGCAACGCCGCCCGGGGGCTGGACTGGCGCATGGACCCGATGGAGGTGATCCGCTTCGTGGAGAGCCACCGGGACCGCGCGCCGTTTATGCTGGGTGCGGCTGACAACGTGGGCTACTTTACAGAGGAGGAGCCGGGCCTGCGGGGCGCCGACGGGGCCTGCTTCCAGGGGTGCCGGGCGGGAATCTCCGCCATAGGCATCGACAGCGTGGGAAACATACGGGGGTGCGAGTCTATGTACGATGAGCGG
>FR884132.1:16248-46078 GCA_000435975.1 Oscillibacter sp. CAG:241
CGGTTCATCGAGGGAAATCTGCGGCAGCGGCGGCTGCGGGACATCTGGGAGGATCCGGAAGCGTTTGCGTATAACCGGCGGTTCACCCCGGAGCTGCTGACCGGAGACTGCGCCCGGTGCCGGATGGGACCGTGGTGCGCCGGAGGGTGCCGGTCGTATAACTATTTCGTCCACGGGAAGCTGTATGAGGCGCCGGTGTGCGCCGGAGGCGCCAAATGAGCGCCGGGGCGGCAGCCGTGGGGCTGCGGCTGCGGCAGGAGCGGCTGAAGCGGGGCTGGAGCCAGGAGGGCCTGTGCCGGGGCATCTGCGCGGCGTCGTATCTGTCCAAGATCGAGCAGGGCCGGGTCCAGGCCGCGCCGGAGCTGCTGGCGCTGCTGATGAAGCGGCTGGACCTGCCCTGGTACGGCGAGAATCTGCCGGAGCTGGAGGGGCTGGTGGAGCGGCGGTACGCGCAGCTGCTGGACGGAGAACAGGAGGCGTTTCAGGACAGCCGGGCGGCGTTCTCCCAGGCGCTGGAGACCATCCTGTCCAGTCCCCTGGCGGCGGACGGCCTGGTGCTGGACGCCGTGGACCGGCAGGACCCGTCGGACATCCCGGCGGCGCTGGAGCCGTATCTGGACCGGCGGCAGCTGGCGCTGCTGCGGATCGTGCAGGACCGGGAGCCGGAGGCGGTGCGGCTGCTGCCGGAGGCGTACTGCTTTCTGATGGCGGGCATTGCCGGGTATGAGCAGGGCGGCGACTATACCGGGGCCATGGCCTATCTGCGGCAGGGCTGCGACCTGGCGGCCCGGGACGGCCGGGTGCGGCTGATGCTGGAATGCCGGCTGATTATGGGCAGCGTATGCTGCAACCAGCTGGACCTGGACGGTATGGAGGAGCACTATCGGGCGGCGGAGCGCATGGCCCGGGCCCTGGGACGGCAGGAGGACCTGCGGGCCATGGCCTATAACCGGGCCGCCACCCAGGTGGAGTGCGGCCGGTATCAGGAGGCGTATGGGTATTTTTCCGCCCTGGAGCGGCCCCGGGTCATGGAGCTGCACAAGCTGGCGGTGTGCTGCGAGGGGCTGGGCCGGACCCGGGAGGCTCTGGACGCCCTGGACCGGGCGGAGACGGCCCCGGAGGAGTATCCGGACCGGGCTCTGTGCATGGAGATCTGCGGGCTGGTGCGGCGCAGGCTGGAAAACCCCGGCTATCTGCGGGATCCGGATTACGGCGCGGCGCTGATGGACGTGTTCCACCGCTGCCGGAGGGAGCTGCCCATCGGATACGCGGGGTTCCACCTGCCCTGGGTGCTGGAATGGCTCACCGCCGGGCGGCAGTATAAGCTGGCGTATGAGCTGGTGCGGGAGTTTCCCCTGGTCCCCGGGAGAAGCTCATGACAGCGGCGGCGCTCTTTTTTGACAGACTGAGCAGGCTGTCAAAAAAGCAGGCTTGCCTCCGCCTTCGGAAAGGAAGATAGTTACGAAAGAAACCCATCAGGGGTGTCTTTCGTTTTCAATCACCGCATTTTCAGAACTTTCATAAAAGTTCTGAAAATGCTTGCTCAGCTTGTCAAAAAAGGGCACCTCCCTTTTTTGACAAGCTGAAGCTGAAATCCCTCCGGCCGGAGCCGGAGGGATTTTGCTATGCTTCCGTCAGTCTTCCATCAGTCTTCCATCAGTCTTCCATCAGCTGCTCCAGGCGGCGGCGCTTGGTCCGGGCGTCGCCGGTCAGGTGCAGCTTGGAGTAGATCTGGTTGATGTACTGCTTCACCGTTCCCTCGGACAGGAACAGCTGCCCGGCGATCTCCCGGTTGCTGAGCCGCCGGGCCATCCGCTGGGCCACGGCCCATTCCCGCTCTGTCAGAGCGGCGAAGGTCTCCGGCCGCTGCCGGACGATCTGCACCGCCTGGCACCCGGCCTGGAAGCTCTGGCCGAACCGGGCGGCCCGGGCGGCAAAGTCGTCCCCGGCCTCCGGCAGCACCTCCCGCAGGTACCGGTAGCAGGCGGCAAAGGGCAGCACCAGCCCGTCGGGCCGGGCCATATCCGCCGCCTGCCGGACCAGAGCCGCAGCCTCCCGGCGTTTGCCCAGCCGTTCATAGGCTGCGGCAGTCTGCGTCAGCACATAGATCTCCACCAGGGCGTAGTGCATCCCCCGGCACAGAGCCAGCAGCTTATCGCTGCCGCCGATGACCCGGGCATAGGCCCCCTGGGCCAGGAATACCTGGTTTTCGATCATCCGCATCATGGGCACGCAGGGCCCCAGGAAATTCACCGTATCCAGCCGGTGCTCCCGGAACAGGGAGGGGATGCTCTCCTCCTGCCCCAGCAGCGCCAGACACCAGGCGCTGCTGCTGTCGAAAATGTGCAGCCACATGGCGTTGTGCCGACCCAGCAGCTGCTCCCGGCGGCGGCGCAGGTCCGTCTCCGGGGCTTTCCCGGCAGCCAGGGCCAGCCGCATTTCCAGAAAGTCGCAGCAAAGAGCCATATTTTCCTGGCCGCTGCCCCGGATATCTGCCCGGGCCCGCTCCAGAGCAATGGCCGCGTCGTTGAGGCGCCCCTGGGCCAGGGCCGCCTCGCCCTCCATGATCCGCTGGGCGCCCATGCCGTGGCCGCCGGTGATCTTGTAATAGTGGGGCATGCAGTCGTCCATCTCCGCCAGCTCCCGGGAAAGCTGCCCCGGGGTCCGGTGGAACATCATCAGCACCGACGGCGACCCGAAGGTCCAGCTGCCGCGGCTCTGGATGCTGACGGCCTGGTCGGTCATCTGGCGGCTGGCGCTGCGGTGCAGGCGGCTCATCTCCGTGATGTCGTTGTAATGCAGGAAGCTTTCGATCAGGTCGCACTCTCCCAGCAGATTGCCCCGCTGCCGGGGCGTCATGTCCGGGTGATTCCGGACGGATTCCAGCAGCAGCGCCTTCAGCTGCTGCATCCGGGGGATCTGCCCCCAGGTGAACATCCGCCGCATCAGCACCAGCAGGGCTGTGGGGTGCTCCATCAGCACCCGGTCACCGCAGCAGTCCAGCAGCTCCAGCACCTGCTGGGGCCGCAGGGCCGCCAGCAGAATGCCCGCATCCCGCTGGATCACGTCCAGGGCCGCGTCCCACCGGCCGCATTTGCCGAAGGCGGCCAGGGCCTGCAAATAGTCCCCCCGGTCCGCATACCAGCGGCCGTACCGGGCCCGGTATTCCGCCTGCTCCTCCGGGGGCAGGGCGTCAAAATCCCGCTGGGCGCAGGCCTTCATCATGTGGTGGAACCGGTATCCCCCGCCGGGGAGCCGGGTGACAAAGGCGTTTTTCGCCGTCAGGTCCGCCAGGATCTCCGGTGTGTCCGGCTGGCCGGTAATATACCGGGCCATGTCCCCGGTGAACTCGTCGGCCTGACCCATAACCGCCAGGAACCTCTGCCGCCGGGGCGGCAGGGGCCGCAGCATGGCGGCGGTGAACATCTCATAAATGTCCGTTTCCCCGGGGTCCGCTCCCTGCTCCGTCAGGGCCCGGAGCCGCAGGTAAACGGCGGCCATCCAGCCCTCCGTGGCCTGCTGCAGCTCTGCCAGCTGCTCCTGGTCCAGGGCCGCGCCGCAGCGGTGGACATAAGCCGCCAGCTCGCCGCCCTCCAGCCGCAGCTGCTCCGCGCCGATGCGGTGCAGCCGTCCGCCCAGCCGCAGCACCTGATCCCCGGACAGGATCCGGTCCCGGCTGGCGGCGATGAGGTGGACGTTTTCCGGCAGTCTCGCCGCCAGTTCGCATAAAAACCGCGCCATCCGGGGATCAGGCAGCAGGTGCAGGTCGTCTACAAACAGATACCAGGGCTCCGGCCGCCGCAGCTCCCGGCACAGGGTATCCACCAGCAGGCCGGTGGCCGCCGGATCCGTGGGGCAGTCAAAGCCCTCCAGGACGGTCAGTCCGGCGGCCCGAAAGGCCCGCCGTCCGCTTTCCCACAGGGCAGGCAGACTGTCGGAATAAATGCTGACGCGGATGGCCGAGCCCGGCGGCTGGGCCGCCAAAAACCAGTTTACCGCCGTGGTCTTTCCGTAGCCCATGGGGGCCGTCACCGTGGTCAGGGCGCAGCGGCCCATGGGCTCCAGGCTGGCCTGGAGCCGGGGGGATACATAAATTGCGCCGGGGTCCGGCTTTCGTCTTGCCATGGAACAATTGCCTCCTTACCGGGCCATATAGGCTGCGGCGCGCTGTGTCAGCTTGCTGTATACCCGCTGGACCATCCACGGCTCCGTGGACGCCTCCAGCGCCTCCCGGGGCGTGAACCAGGCCACGCCGCTGTTTTCGTCGGGCTTCTGCCGCAGCGCCCGATCCCGGGCGCCCAGCAGATAGGTGACGTTCATGTGAATGTGGCTGGGGACATACTGCCCCCGCTTTTCGTGGCCGTCCACCGTCAGGCACTCCAGGGAGAAGATCCCCGGGTGCAGCAGCTCCAGCTGCCGCAGACCCGTTTCCTCCGTTACCTCCCGCATGGCCACCGCCAGCAGATCCCGGTCCCCGTCGGCGTGTCCGCCGGTCCAGGACCAGGAGTGATAGAGGTTGTGATACACCATCACCACCTGCCGCCGGTCCGGGCTCAGGACCCAGGCGGAGGCGGTCATATGGGCGGTGAGGTTCTCCCGGTCAAATGCATCGGGATGTCCCGCCAAAAACCGCAAAATCCCGGTCTTGTCCCGCTGCTCCTGGGGACAAAGCGGGACAAAATTTTCAATATCCCGTATAATATCCATATCAATCCTCACTATCCGCTATCAGGTCCCGGACAATGGCGGAGGCCATCAGGATGCCGGCGGTGGAGGGCACCCAGGGCACGCTGGCGGGCACGCTGCGCCGCCCGGGGGACGGGGCCTCCAGCTGCCGGGTCTCGGCGGCCGGCTCGGGACTGTACACCACCTTCAGGTGCCGGATGCCCCGGTCCCGCAGCTCCCGGCGCATGACCCGGGCCAGGGGGCAGACAGAGGTCCTGGAAATGTCCGTTATCTGCAAAAGGCCGGGGTCCAGCTTGTTGCCGGTGCCCAGGGCGGAGATGATGGGGATGCCCCGCTGCCCCGCCTGGGCGATCAGGTCCAGCTTGCAGGTGACCAGGTCGATGCAGTCGGCGATATAGTCGAATTTCCCGGTGAAAAACGCATCCCGGTGGGCGGCGTCATAGGTGGCGCACAGGGGGTGGACCCGGAGGCCGGGGTTGATGTCCCGGCACCGCCGGGCGGCTGCTTCGGCCTTATATTCCCCCACGGTGGAGGACAGGGCGTACAGCTGGCGGTTGATATTGGTGAGGCTCAGGGTATCCTGGTCCACCAGGGTCAGCTCCCCCACCCCGGAGCGGGCCAGGATCTCGGCGGCGTAGCTGCCCACGCCGCCCAGGCCGAACACCGCCACATGGCAGCGGGAGAGCCGGTCCAGGGCCCGGTCCCCCAGGACCATTTCCGTGCGTAAAAATCTGTGTTCCATAGCGGTCTCCTTGTCGGATAACAGTGGAAAAGAGGCTGGCAGCCGCCAGCCTCTTTTTTGTTGCGTAATGGGGCTCAGCCCACGTACTTCATGCCGGAATTCTCGGTGGCGGTGATGTCCTTGACCAGGTTGGCGGACCACTCGGAGTAGTCCTTGTTCGTCATGGCGTTGCGGACCTGGACCATCCAATAGGGATCGTCGGTGCCCACGAAGTACATGACGTGGTAGCCGATGTAGCTGCCGCCGGCGGCATCGTTGGCCACGATGCCGGTATCGCCGGCCTTGCGGCTGTCGTCAAAGCACCAGTCGTTGAACTCGCTGACCATCTGGCCCTTATAGACCTGCTTATACAGGCCGCCGTTGGTGTTGGAGCCGGGGTCCTCGGACAGCTTGTTGGCCAGGGCCGCGAAGCTCTCCTCGGTGGCGTCGCCGTCCTTCCAGGCCTGGAGGGCGTTCTCGGCCTCCTGCTTCTTGCCGGCCTTCAGCTCCTCCAGCTTGGCCTCGTAATCGTCGGCCTTGCTGTCCAGGCTGGAGGTGTCCACCTTGAACAGAATGTGGCGCACGTCCACGGTGTTGTACTCGTTGCGGCTGCGGCTGTGGAAGATCAGCAGATAGATGGAGGTGCCGTTTTCCACGAGCTCGGTGTCGCCGGCCTGGCGGCTGTCATCAAACACCCACTTGGTGGCGGCATCGCCGCTGTAGGTGCCGGACTCGGGGTGGGAATAGGTGGCGATGGACTCATATTCCTTGGCGGCCTTCTCGGGCAGGATGCCGGACTTGACGGTCTCCAGCACGGCGGCGGCGGCGTCCTTGGCCTTCTGCAGGGCGGCGGCGCTCTCCTCCTCGGTGGGCTGAACGGTGTTGCCGTCGGCGTCCTTGGTGGAGGCGGCGGCGCCTTTGAAGGTGATCATCTCATAGTTGGCCACGTCGAAGGAGTTCTTGTTCTCCTCGTAGTACTTCTGGAGCTCCTCGTCGGTGTACTGCAGGCTGTCGATATAATCCTGCTGATAGTGGGAGGCAATGATGGTGTCCTTCAGGATGCCCTTGAAGATCTTGACGGTCATGTTGCTGCCGTAGAGCTGCTTGATATACTCAGCCTCGCTCTTGCCGGCGGACTTGGCGTAGGTGGCCAGGGTCTCCATGGTGGAGTCCAGCTCCTTCTGCATGTCGTCGTTCCAGGTGATGTTCTTTTCGGCGGCGCCCTTCTTGAGCATGGTGATCTGGATCAGGCTCTTTTTGGCGGCGTCCCTGAAATAGGCGTCCCAGGTCATGTCGTCGGACACGCCCAGCAGGGTCTTGGCCATGTCGCTGAGGCTCTGCTGGGTCAGGGGGGTGGATTTGCTCAGGCCGTAATAGGAGGCATACTGGCTCTGGGCAATGGAGTTATAGGCCACATGGTAGAAATAGCTGACCTCGGCGGCGGAATATGTCTCGCCCTCCACGGTGACGGCGGAAGCACCCCGCTGGATCACGTTGGAGTTCCAGACCAGCAGAACGGCGGCCACCAGCACGAACACGATGGCGATGCCGCCGTAGAGCCAGTTGTTCCGGCGCTGCTTGGCGCGCTCCTCCGCCTGGCGGGCGGCCTTGGGGTCCACGGCGCCGCTGGCGGCGAACTCCTGACGGGCTTTCTTTTCTCTGGATGCACTCATAGTTGTTTCAGTCCTCTCGAAAATAGGTATCGGATACCCTTTGTAGTGTGCTGTTGGTTGATTATACAGGAAAAACCGCCTCTTCGCAAGAGGGAATCGGGATTTCCCGGGAATTTAGGCGAATTTACTCCGCCCGGTATACGACCTTGCCGTCGATGACGGTCATATACGCCTGGCCGCCGATGGTGGTGAGGGGGTCGGCGGTCCACAGGACGAAATCCGCGTCCTTACCGGGCTCCAGGCTGCCCACCCGGCTGTCGATGCCCAGGCTGCGGGCGGGGTTGATGGTGATGGCCCGCCAGGCCTCGTCCATAGGCAGGCCCGCATTGGCGGCCAGGCCCGCGCACATGGTCAGATTCTCCAGGGGGATCACCGGTGCGTCGGTGATGATGCTGACGGTGAGGCCCGCCCGGTACAGGGCGCCGGGGGTGGTGAAGCTCTTGTGCCGCAGCTCGGCCTTGCTCTTGCTGCCCAGGGTGGGGCCCACAAACACCGGCAGACCCTCCTTGGCCAGCTCGTCGGAGATCAGCTCGCCGTCGGTGCAGTGGTCCAGGGTGGCCTTCACCCCGAATTCCTTGGCGATGCGCACGGCGGTGAGGATATCGTCGGCCCGGTGGGCGTGGCACTTCAGGGGAATCTCGCCGTTGATCACCGGCAGCATGGCCTCCAGCTTCATGTCGAAGGGGGGATTCTTTCCGGCCAGCTTGTCGTCCCGGTAGCGCTGGGTCTTGAACAGCAGCTCACGCAGCAGCGCCGCCACGGCCATGCGGGTCATGGGACTTTTCTTCATGCCCTGACCGTAGCAGCCCTTGGGATTCTCGCCGAAGGCGCACTTCATGGCGGCGGGCTCCTTCAGCAGCATATTGTCCACCCGCTTGCCGGCCAGCTTCAGCACCGTGAAGGTGCCGCCCACCACGTTGGCACTGCCGGGGCCGGTGCAGGCGGTGGTGACGCCGCCCCGGAGTCCGTTGGGGAATGCTCCGTCCTGGGGATTGATGGAGTCGATGGCCCGCAGCTGGGGGGTCAGAGGCTCCACCACCTCGTTGTAGTCCATGCCCTCCCAGCGCAGGCACTCGTTGTCCAGGCCGATGTGGCAGTGGGCCTCCACACAGCCGGGGGTCAGCAGGCGGCCGCCGGCATCGATGACGGTGCAGCCCTCCGGCGGGTCGATGTGGGGAGCGATGGCGGCGATGCGGCCGCCGTCGGCCAGCAAGCAGCCGTCAGGAATGTCCGGGCCCGTGATGGGCTTTATGTAAGCGTTCTGGATCAGCAGCATAGCGATACCTCTCTTTGTTGTAAATTGAGGACATTATAGCACAGGCTGTTCCGTTTCACAAGGGTTGCGTTTTTCCCGGGGCTGCTTTATAATGTGTAGCCGGAGGAGGCGAGGACATGCGGTACACCACCCTATGCTATATTGAAAACCCCGCCGGGGAGTATCTGATGCTCCACCGGGTGAAAAAGGAGAACGACTGCAACCGCGACAAGTGGATCGGCATCGGCGGCAAGTTCGAGGACGGCGAGAGTCCCGAGGAGTGCGCCCTGCGGGAGATCCGCGAGGAGACGGGGCTCACCGTCACCGGGTACCGCTATCGCGGCATCGTCACCTTTGTGTCCGACCGGTGGGAGACGGAATACATGCACCTGTTCACCGCTGATGCGTGGACCGGCAGCGTCCGGGACGACTGCGGCGAGGGCGTGCTGGAGTGGATCCATAAGGACCGGCTGGCGGCCCTGCCCCAGTGGGCCGGGGACAGGATATTCCTGGACCTGCTGCGGCGGGATGTGCCATTCTTTTCTCTGAAGCTGCGGTATCAGGGGGAAACGCTGGTCTATGCCTGCCTGAACGGAAGGGAGCTGGTCCTGTGACGGTATTGGTCAGCGCGTGCCTGCTGGGGGTGCCCTGCCGGTACGACGGGCAGAGCAAGCGCCATCCCCTGGCGCAGGAGCTTTGCCGCAGGCACCGGGTGATCCCCGTGTGCGGGGAAATTTTCGGCGGCCTGCCCACGCCCCGCCCGCCGGCAGAGATCTGCGGGCAGCGGGTAGTCACCCGGGAGGGGGCCGACGTGACGGCGGCGTACCGGCGGGGGGCGGAGGCGGTGCTGGAGCTGGCCCGGCTCACCGGTGCGGAGGCCGCCGTCCTCAAGGAGCGCAGCCCCTCCTGCGGCTCCGGGGCCGTATATGACGGCACGTTCTCCGGCACGCTGACGGCGGGCTGGGGCGTTGCCGCCGGGCTTCTGCGGGAGCAGGGCATCCGGGTGCTGGGCGAGTCCCGGCTGGAGGAGCTTCTGCGGCAGGACGTCCGTTAAAATCACAACAAAATACGACAAAAAACTGTGAGATTCGGAGAAAATTACAAATGCCATTGACACAGAACGCGGAAGTTGGTAAAGTAATACCGTAAGCGGTCGGGAACGTTACCGGTAATGTTTCCACGCTGCGGAATGGCCCAGGAAGGAGACGAAGCGCGGCATATGACCATCAAGGATATTGCGCGGCAGTGCGGCGTCAGCGTCAGCACGGTGTCGCGGGTGCTCAATGACCGTCCGGACGTGAGCCCGGAGAACCGGCGCAAGGTGCTCTCCGCCATTCAGCAGTCCAATTACATTCCCAACAACACCGCCAGGGATCTGGTGAAAACCAAGTCCGACGCCATCGGCCTGGTGGTGCGGGGCGTGTCCAACCCGTTTTACACGGATATCATCCGGGTCATCGAGGAGCAGGTCACCGCCCGGGGCTATACCCTGGTGATGCAGCAGATCGGCACCTGCGACGACGAGGTGAAGCGGGGCGCCATGATGGAGCGGGAAAAGCGGCTGCGGGGCCTGATTTTGTTGGGCGGCCGGTCCGACTATTCGCCCCAGGAGCTGGCGCCGCTGAACATCCCCTTTGTCTGCTGCTCCTACAGCAACCAGTACGGCACCCTGCCGTCGGATTCCTATGCGTCGGTATCCATTGCCGACGAGGAGGAGGCCTACCGGGCGGTGTCGGAGCTGTATCGGTGCGGGCACCGGCGCATTGCGGCGCTGGTATCCTGCGCGGAGGACCGCTCCATCAGCCAGCTGCGGTATCAGGGCTATGTCCGGTCCCTGGCGGATCACGGCCTGCCCCTGGAGCAGGAGCTGGTCATCGAGGCCGGGTCCTTCGACATCCGGCAGGCGTATCTGGCGGTGCGGCGGCGGCTGATGGAGGGGGCGCGGTTCACGGCCCTGTTCGCCATCTCCGACAACATGGCCATCGGGGCCATGCGGGCCCTGCGGGAGGCCGGGCAGCAGATCCCCCGGGACTGCTCCGTCATCGCCATCGACGGGCTGACGATGTCCGAGTACATCAACCCCACCCTGACCACCCTGTGCCAGCCTATGGAGCACATGGGACGGCGCAGCGTGGAGATCCTGCTGGACATGGTGGAGCACCGGGGCGGACCCATCCGGGAGACTGCCCACACCACCCTGCGGACCGGGGAATCCGTCCGCGACATTTCTTAGTTTTTCCGGCGGAAACCGCCTGAAAAATATATAATGAAGGAGAATTGATCATGAAGAAAACTCTTGCATTGATCCTGGCCGCTGTCATGGCTCTGTCCCTGGTAGCCTGCGCCAAGACCCCCGGAAACGGCGGCACGGAGGCCAAGGGCTCCGTGTATTACCTGAACTTCAAGCCCGAGGCCGATCAGGCCTGGCAGGATCTGGCCAAGACCTACACCGAGCAGACCGGCGTGGAGGTCAAGGTCGTCACCGCCGCCTCCGGCCAGTATGACACCATGCTGACCTCCGAGCTGGACAAGTCCGCTCCTCCCACCATGTTCCAGGTGGGCAACCAGGGCGCCGTCAACTCCTATGGCGATTTCTGCTATCCTCTGGATAACACCGACGTCATGAAGGAAATGACCACCCAGGACTTCAACCTGAAGAATGCCAACGGCGAGACCGTGTCCATCGGCTACTGCTATGAGGCCTTTGGCATCATCGTCAACAAGGCTCTGCTGAAGCAGGCCGGCTATGAGATCTCCGATATCACCAACTTTGAGACCCTGAAGAAGGTCGCCGACGACATCCACAGCCGCGCTGCCGAGCTGGGCTTTGACGCCTTCAGCTCCGCCGGCCTGGAGGGCTCCTCCAGCTGGCGCTTCTCCGGCCATCTGGCCAACATGCCCCTGTTCTATGAGTTCCGGGATGACAAGGTCACCTCTCAGCCCGCCAGCATCAAGGGCACCTATCTGGACAACTTCAAGAACGTCTGGGATCTGTACACCACTGACTCCGCCACCACCGGCGCTGCTCTGACCACCGCCACCGGCGACGCCTCCGAGGCCGAATTCGGCCAGGGCAAGGCTGTGTTCTATCAGAACGGTTCCTGGGAGTATGCCAACCTCACCGGCGAGGAGAAGGGCTTTAAGATGAACCCCGAGGATCTGGCCATGATCCCCATCTACTGCGGCGTTGAGGGCGAGGAGCAGTCCGGTCTGTGCTGCGGCACCGAGAACTGCTGGGCTGTCAACAAGAACGCCAAGGAAGAGGACATCCAGGCCACTCTGGACTTCATGAAGTGGGTCGTTACCTCCGACGAGGGCACCACCATGCTGGCTGAGCAGTTTGGCCCCTGCCCCTTCAAGAACGCCAAGACCCCCGAGAACGTGTTCTTTGCCGATGCCAACGCCTATACCGCTGCCGGCAAGTACATTGTGACCTGGGCCTTCAACTGGACTCCCGCCGTGGATGACTGGCGTGCGGGCGTGGTGGACGCTCTGACCCAGTACACCGTCAACGGCGGCAGCTGGGACAACGTCAAGACCGCCTTCGTGGACGGCTGGGCCACCCAGTATGCCAAGGAGAACGGCTGAGCTATAAGCGCTCCGTTGTAACGCAATAGGACCGGGGGCGGGCTTATCGCCCGCCCCCGATTTTCTCACCCGCGGCGCACAGAGCTGTTGGCCGGTATGGACCGGGCAAGAGCTCCGGGCGCCGCCCGGAAAATACATAGATAGGAGAGAGGCGTCATGAAACTTCCGAAACACCGCCGGGACGAGGCCGCGCTGAATTCCCGGCTGATCCGCCGCCCCATCAAGCGCATGGTGTGGCTGTTTTTGCTGCCCACCTTCGGGGCCTTCTGCATCGGCTTCCTGTACCCCTTCTTCAAGGGGCTGTTTCTGTCCTTCTGCAACTTCCGCATCACCAGCCAGTGGACATGGACGGGGCTGGAAAACTACCGGAAGGCCTTCCAGGACCCCGGCTATATGCACGCGTTCTGGTACACGGCGCTGTTTGCCCTGGTGAGCCTGATCGCTATCAATCTGTTTGCCTTTGCCATTGCCTATGCACTGACCCAGAAGTTCAAGGGCACCAACGTGTTCCGCACGGTGTTCTTCCTGCCCAACCTCATCGGCGGCATCGTGCTGGGCTATATCTGGTCCATGATCTTCGACGGCATCCTCATCAAGTACAACACCTCCGTGGTCCTGGAGACGAAATATGGCTTCTGGGGTCTGGTGATCCTGGTGTGCTGGCAGCAGATCGGCTATATGATGATCATCTATATTGCCGGACTCCAGGCCGTGCCCGAGGATATGCTGGAGGCGGCCCGCATCGACGGCGCCAACCGCTGGCAGACCCTGTGGCGGGTCACCATCCCCAACGTGATGCCCTCTATCACCATCTGCATGTTCCTGAGCCTGACCAACGGCTTCAAGCTGTTTGACCAGAACCTGGCCCTGACCGCCGGGCGTCCCTTCCAGCAGCTGGGCAACGGAGAGACCATCAAAACAACGGAAATGCTGGCCCTGAACATCGTCAACGCCTTCGGCACCAACGGCGGCGGCAACCGCGGCGCGGGTCAGGCCAAGGCCGTGATCTTCTTCATCGTGGTGGCGGCCATCAGCATCATCCAGCTTCAGGCCAGCCGCCGCAAGGAGGTGCAGCAATGATCAAAACCGAAGCTCTGCGCCGCAGAGAGCGCCGTCAGGCGCTGCTGACGGTGGTGTTCACCATCATCTCCGTGATCTATCTGATGCCGGTGCTCCTGGTGCTCATCAACTCCCTGAAGGCCAACGCCTTTGTCAACACCGAGACCTTCAAGCTGCCCACGGCGGAATCCTTTGTGGGGCTGAAGAACTATGTCAAGGGCATGACCTTCGGCAACTTCGCCTTCTATAAGGTGGTATTCTACAGCTTCTTCATCACCATTACCTCCACGGCGCTGATCCTGCTGTGCACGTCCATGGCGGCGTGGTACATCTCCCGGGTGGGGAGCCTGGTCAGCAAGATCGTGTACTACCTGTGCGTATTCTCCATGGTGGTGCCCTTCCAGATGGTCATGTACACCCTGGCCCGGACGGCGGACCAGGCGCATCTGAACACCCCCTGGACCATCCCCGTGGTATACCTGGGCTTCGGCGCGGGTCTTGCCGTGTTTATGTTCACGGGCTTTGTCAAGAGTCTGCCGCTGGAGATCGAGGAGGCTGCCGCCATCGACGGCTGCGGCCCGGTGGGCACCTTCTTCCGGGTGGTGCTGCCCATGCTGAAGCCCACCATGATCTCCGTGGGCGTGCTGGAGATCATGTGGGTATGGAACGATTATCTGCTGCCCAGCCTGGTGCTGGACATCAACCAGTACCGCACCATCCCCATCCACATCCAGTACCTCAAGGGCAGCTACGGCACCGTGGACATGGGCGCCACCATGGCCCTGATCATGCTGAGCATCCTGCCGGTGATCATCTTCTATCTGTGCTGCCAGAAGCACATCATCAAGGGCGTGGCCGCCGGAGCCGTGAAGGGCTAAAAAACAAAGCATTTTCTGATAAGTGAGTTGACTGACATATGAATCGTTGCAGCGGCATTTTGATGCCGGTATTTTCCCTGCCGTCTCCCTACGGCATCGGGACTCTGGGCAAGGCCGCCTATGACTTTGCCGATTTTCTCCACGCCGCCGGGCAGCACTGCTGGCAGATGCTGCCTCTGGGCCCCACCAGCTACGGCGACTCCCCCTATCAGAGCTTTTCCACCTATGCGGGCAATCCGTATTTCATCGACCTGGAGCTGCTGATCGAGGACGGGCTGCTGACCCGGGATGAGGTGGAGAGCCAGAACTGGGGAACCAATCCCCGGTACGTGGACTACGGAAGGATTTATGAGAGCCGCTTTGCCGTGCTGCAGAAGGCCAAGGACCGAGGCTGGGTCCGGGACCAGGCAGAGGTGGCCGCCTTTCAGGCGGAGAACTGCCGCTGGCTGCCGGACTATGCCCTGTACATGGCCTGCAAGCGCCACTTCGGCATGCGCTCCTGGACCGAATGGGACGATGCGGACATCCGCCTGCGAAGGTCCCCGGAGGTGCTGGAGCAGTACCGCACCCTGCTGCGGGAGGATGTGGAGCTGTTTACCTATTTGCAGTTCCTGTTCTTCCGCCAGTGGAACAGGCTGCGGGACTATCTGCACAGCCTGGACATCCAGGTCATCGGCGACCTGCCCATCTATGTGGCCATGGACTCCGCCGACGTGTGGGCGGAGCCGGAGTGCTTCCAGCTGGACGACCAGTGCGTTCCCACGGAGGTATCCGGCGTGCCGCCGGACTACTTCAGCGCCGACGGTCAGCTGTGGGGTAATCCCCTGTACGCCTGGGACCGGATGCAGGCCGACGGCTTCGGCTGGTGGATCCGCCGGGTAGACGGGGCCTCCAAGCTGTATGACGTGATCCGTATCGACCATTTCCGGGGCTTCGATGCCTATTGGGCCGTGCCCTACGGCGAGACCACCGCCAAGAACGGGCACTGGGTCAAGGGCCCGGGCATGAGCCTGGTGGGCGTGCTGACGAGCTGGTTCCCCCAGCTGCGGTTCATCGCCGAGGATCTGGGCTATCCCACCCCAGGCGTCCAGCAGCTTTTGCAGGATTCCGGTCTGCCGGGCATGAAGGTGCTGGAATTTGCCTTCGATTCCCGGGATACCAGCAGCTATCTGCCCCACTCTTACACGGAGAACTGCGTGTGCTATACCGGCACCCACGACAACAGCCCCCTGGCCCTGTGGAAGGACGAGGCCGCGCCGGAGGACATCGACTGTGCCCGGGAGTACCTGGGGCTTAACGATCGGGAGGGCTTCAACTGGGGCATCATCCGGGGCGGCATGAGCTCCGTGGCCCGGCTGTTTGTGGCCCAGATGCAGGATTATCTGGAGCTGGGGCTGCACCACCGCACCAATATCCCCGGCACCCAGAGCGGCAACTGGCAGTGGCGTCTGCTGCCCGATGAGGCCACGCCGGCCCTGGCCCGGCGCATCCGCCGCGTCACGGAGCTGTACGGCCGCTGAAAAAACAAGCTGTTTCGCTGCGAATCTCTCTGATAAAGCCAAGGACCCCGGCGCAGTGCGCCGGGGTCCTTGACTCAGCTTGTCAAAAAGGATTTTTGACAAGGCGGAGGCAATCCTGCATTTTTGACAGTCTGAGGAGGACGGCTTTGAAGCCGTCCTCCTTTGGCATGGATCAGAAAAACCCGCTGTCTGATCGGATTCCCTTTATTCAGCCGGATGCACCCTGTCCGGCTCCCTGGCCAGGGCGCGGTATAGCCCCTCCCGGTTGTCCCGGGTGATATACAGCACCCGGACGCCGGGAACAGACCGGACTGCCCGCAGAAAGGGGTCGTCCCGGTTTTTTACCGCCGCCAGCACCGGCTGCGGGCCCCGCAAGGCCGCCAGCACCGCCGCCTGGAACCGAGACGCGTCCCGCTCCAGAAAGCCCAGCTCATCCATGACCAGCAGGCCCGGCCCCGCCAGCAGCCGGGGGCCCCATTCATCGAACACCGGGGTATACCGGGCGCTGCGCCGGCTGTCGCACCGGCCTGCCAGATTCTCCGGGCCATACTGCCGCCGGTCCTCCGGTTGGGCGGCGGGGTGGATATAAATGGGGAACATGCCCTCCCCATCCGCTGTGGTCAGGCGCTTGGTGACAAACCCCGACACCGGTCCCGGGTACAGGGCCGCCAGACGGCGGATCAGGGTGCTTTTTCCCACGCCACGGGGACCGCAGATGAGAATTTTATCCATACATTTCCTCCCTCAGCTGCGCCGCCGGGATAGCCAGCAGACACAGAGGCTTCGGATTGGGCAGATACAGCGGATAATCCGCCCAGGCCGACAGCTCCAGCCGCTGGGCCAGCTCCTGCCGGGACGGTACCGCGCCGTCCCGGCTGTACAGCCGGAAAAAGGCCTGGGCATCGTCCAGGGACAGGAAGGGCTGGCCAAACTCCAACGTAAACCGCCGGGCGGTGTAGGTCAGGCCCCGGCGCTGAAGCTCCCGCTCCATGTCGGCCGCAGTGTGCCCCGCCATCCGGACACCGGAGCTGAACTGGTGCCGCCGGAAATCCCGCCGCACCACCAGGGCCGTACCGCCGCACTGACGGGCGGCAATGGCCAGCGTCTCCTCTGTGCCGCCGAACAGGCAGAACACCATGGCGTCATACGGCTGCCTGGGCGGCAGCTCCCGGATATCCCCGGTAAGCGCCGACAGCTTAGGGTCCTCTCCCCGGGCCCGCAAGGCGGCAACAGCCGCCGGAGACCGGTCCACAGCGGTCACATGGGCGCAATAGGGCAGCAGCGCCCGGCTCAAAAGGCCCAGGCCGCACCCGGCGTCGCACACCCGGTCCTCCGGGCGCAGGAATGCCCCCAGCTGCCGGGCCAGGTCCTGGTAATAGCGGCTGTGATCCGCCGCCGTGTACAGATACCGGATGATCTCCGGGCTCCATCTCTGCATGCTTATCGGCCCCCCCCTGAGGAGGGCCCGTACCGGTGCTGGCTCGTTCCGCATGATGCACTCCCCTCTCATTCCATGAAAGTATAGCATGGATGGGGCCCAAATTGCAAGGCATGCCCCAGGGTACACCGGGCGTATCTGCATCGCCTTTGCCGCTGCGCCTCTATCCCCTGCGGAAAAAGGCCACCGCTATGGCACCGGGACCGGCATGGGTGCCAATGACACCGCCAATCAGCGTGGATTCCAGCCCATCGACGCCGTTTTCCCACAGGGCACGGCTGTCCTCCACATATTTTTTCAGAAATACATCCGTCAGACCCGTATAACCCAACAGAATGGGCAGTTGAAAGTCGATGCCGCCGCAGGCACGGATCTTCTCCACCAGCAGATTGTTTCCCTGGCGGGAGCCCCGGGCCTTGCCGATCAGGAGGATCTCCCCCTTTTCGATGGTAAGCACCGGCTTGATGTTCAGCAGCCCCCCGGCCAGCGCAGTGGTCTTGGAGATGCGGCCGCCCCGCTTGAGATATTCCAGGGTATCTACCAGCGCCAGGACGCATACGTCCTCCCGCTTCTCCGTCAGCTCCCGGACCAGGGCGGCAGCATCCATGCCCCGGTCGATGCAGGTCAGGGCATACTCCGCCAGTATCCCCGTTCCAATGGCGGCAGTGCCGCTGTCCACCACATAGACGTTGTCGTAGTCCGCCGCCGCGATGCAGGCGCTCTGATAGGTGCCGGACAGCTTGGAGGATATGGTCAGCACCACGGCGGCGCTGCCGCTGTCCCGCACCCGGCGAAGCTCCCGGTCAAAGGCTGCCGGGCTGGCCTGACTGGTGGTGGGCAGCACGTCGCTCTCTACCAGCCGCTCGTAAAACCGGTGTCTGTCCATGGTCACGCCGTCCAGAAACTCCTCCTGTCCGAAATGAATGGTCAGCGGCACTACCGTCAGTCTGCTGCGGACGCGCTCCGGCACATCCACCGTGGAATCTACAATCAATTCAACGTTCATAGGGTCCTCCTGTTACGCGAAAGTAGCCCCGAGTATAGCAGTTTTATGTTGATTTGTCAACATAAAATATTTGTTTTGTTGAATAAGCGGAGCCAGATATCCACCGCCGCTCCCTGCCGCAGGCAACACATCGTCTAACTGCTCCCCTGTGCCGCCGTATAGGAAGGGAGTTGATAGAAATGTCTGAACTGAAAAACACGACCAAGGCCGCGCTGGCGGCCGCCCTGGGGGCGCTGTGTGCCTACGGGGTGCAGCTGCTGGTGCCGGTGCTGGTGCTGGTGGTGGTGATGCTGCTGGACTACGCCACGGGCATGGCCAAGGCATGGAACGCCGGGGAGCTGTCCTCCCGGGTGGGCCTGCGGGGTATCCTGAAAAAGGTGGGGTATGTGGCCACTGTCGGCGTGGCCGCCGTGGTGGACTGGCTGCTGCGCTACGGAGCAGGCACCCTGGGCTGGGACTGGCCGGTGGAGTTCCTGTTTGCCAGCATCGTCATTATCTGGCTGGTGATCAACGAGCTGTTGTCCATCCTGGAGAATGTGTCGGCCATGGGTGCGCCGGTGCCGGACTTCGTGCAGTCGCTGCTGCAGAAGCTCAAGGGGCACACAGAGCATACCATGGAAGGAGAGGAGGAACGCAATGACTAAGAAAATCTATATCAGCCCCAGCGACCAGACGGAAAACCGCTATGCCTGGGGAAACACCAACGAGCACGCCCAGTGCCAGAGGATCGCCGAGGCGGAGGCTGCCGCCCTGCGCCGCAGCGGCGTGGAGGTGAAGCTGGCGGCCTTCGGCACCACCATGGCCCAGCGCTGCGCCGAATCCGATGCCTGGGGCGCGGACATCCACAGCTGCGTCCACACCAACGCCTTTAACGGCAAGGTGTCCGGCACCCGGATGTTTTGCTACAGTGTCCCCGGCAAGGGGTATGATGCATGCAGGGCTGTGTTTGGCCAGCTGGCCCCGCTGACGCCGGGAACGTCTGAAAACATTCAGGCCAACCCCCGGCTGTATGAGGTGCGCAATCCTGCCGCCCCCAGTGTGTACTGCGAGTGCGAGTTTCACGACTCCATCCAGGGCGCCCGCTGGATCGTGGAGCACACCACGGACATCGGTGAGGCCATCGCCAAGGGCCTGTGCGAGTATCTGGGCGCGGCCTATGTCCCGGCCAGGCAGGAGGCCCCCAAGCCCGCCGAGCCTGCCCAGGGCGATACCCTGTACCGGGTCCAGGTGGGGGCCTTCGCCGTCCGCGCCAACGCCGAGAAGATGCTGGACCGCCTGAAAAAGGCCGGGTTCACCGGGTTTGTTGTGGAGGGCACCCGGTAAGCGCCGGCTGCCAAGCAAGCAGAGGGTCTGCGGCTGTGCCGCAGACCCTCTGCTTCGTTTATTCGCCCTTATACTTCCGCCGGGTGGCAAGGCCGCCCCGTATGTGGCGCTGGGCCTTGTTTTCGTCCAGCACCTCCTTCACCTGCAGATACAGCGCCCGGTTATACGCCGGCAGGCGCTCGGACAGGTCCTTATGTACCGTGGATTTGCTGACGCCGAATTTCCTGGCCGCCGAGCGCACCGTGGCCCGGTTTTCTATCAGGTAAAGGGCCAGCTGACAGGCCCGTTCCTCCATGTTCCCTTTGATAGCGCACCACTCCTAAGCCATACTATGCACCATCACTATATGCCCGGCTTCCCGGCGGCAGAACTCCGGCTTTTTCCTTGTCACGGAAGCCGGATTCTGGTATAATCACCCCAGGACCAGAACAGGAGGGGACCGTTATGAAGAAAATTGCCGTGATCACCGGCGCGTCCAGCGGCATGGGGCGCCGGTTTGCCGAAACTGTGGATACCTTTGACCGCTTCGATGAGGTATGGGTCATTGCCCGCCATGAAAAGGCGCTGGCGGAGCTGCGGGACCGGGTGCCGTATCCCATCCGCGCCCTGGCCCTGGACCTGACGGACCGCCGCAGCTTCCAGATCTATGCCGACGCCCTGGCGGAGGAGCCGGTGGAGGTGGGCCTTTTGGTCAACGCCAGCGGCTTCGGCAAGTTCCGGGCCGTGGTGGACACGCCGCTGGAGGTAAACCTGAACATGACGGACCTGAACTGTCAGGCCGTGGTGGCCCTGTGCCAGCTGACGGCTCCCTATATGCCACGGGGCGGACAGATCATCAATATTGCCTCGGTGGCGGCGTTCCAGCCCATCCCCTATATCAACGTGTACGGGGCCACCAAGGCCTTTGTGCTGAGCTTCAGCCGGGCCCTGAACCGGGAGCTGCGGAGCCGGGGCGTCCGGGTCATGGCCCTGTGCCCTTTCTGGACCCGGACGGCCTTCTTTGCCCGGGCCACCACCGAGGGCGGCGGCGAATCCGTGGTGAAGAAGTATGTGGCCATGTATGAGCCGGAGCAGCTGGTGCAGCGGGCCTGGCGGGACGCCAGGCGGGGCAAGGACGTGAGCCAGTTCGGCTTCGTGGCCCGGTTCCAGACGGCACTGACGAAGCTTCTGCCCCACAGCCTGGTGATGGATGTGTGGATGCGGCAGCAAAAGCTGCAATAAGGCCTTGCAAAGCCCGGAAAACCGGCATATAATAGTAAACTATCTGTACAACAAGGAGAGATCAAGATGGATCGCATGAAAATCGCAGCCATCTTTGCCGATCAGGAACAGCTGGGCGGCAAGGAGATCACCGTGTGCGGCTGGGCCCGCACCATCCGGGATATGAAAACCTTCGGCTTCATTGAGCTCAACGACGGCTCCTGCTTCCGCAATCTGCAGGTGGTCATGAGCGCCGACGAGCTGCATAACTATAAGGAGATCGCTTCTCAGAACGTGGGCGCAGCCCTGATCGTCCGGGGCACCGTGGTGCTGACGCCGGAGGCCAAGCAGCCCCTGGAGCTGAAAGCCGCCGAGATCGCCGTGGAGGGCCGGTCCACCCCCGACTATCCCCTGCAAAAAAAGCGCCACAGTGTGGAATTCCTGCGGACCATCCAGCATCTGCGCCCCCGGACCAATCTGTTTTCCGCCACGTTCCGGGTCCGCAGCGCAGCGGCCTATGCCGTGCATGAGTTTTTCCAGAGCCGGGGCTTCGTATATGTTCACACCCCCATCATCACCGGCTCCGACTGCGAGGGCGCAGGCGAGATGTTCCAGGTGACCACCCTGGACCTGAACAATGTGCCCAAGACTGCGGACGGCCAGGTGGATTACAGCCAGGATTTCTTCGGCAAGAAAACCAGCCTCACCGTGTCCGGCCAGCTGAACGCCGAAAACTTCGCCATGGCCTTCGGCGATGTATATACCTTTGGCCCCACCTTCCGGGCGGAGAACTCCAACACCCAGCGCCACGCCGCCGAGTTCTGGATGATCGAGCCGGAGATGGCCTTCTGCGACCTGGCCGGGGACATGGACGTGGCCGAGGCCATGATCAAGCACATCATCACCCGGGTGCTGGAGCGCTGCCCCGATGAGATCAACTTCTTCAACAGCTTCGTGGACAAGGGGCTCAAGGCCCGGCTGGAGCATGTGGCCACCTCCGATTTCGCCCGGGTCAGCTATACCGAGGCGGTGGAGATTCTGAAAAAGCATAACGACAGGTTCGAGTACCGGGTGGACTGGGGCACGGACCTGCAAACGGAGCACGAGCGGTATCTGACGGAGCAGATCTATCAGCGGCCTGTGTTCGTCACCGACTATCCCAAGGAGATCAAGGCGTTTTATATGCGCCTGAACGACGACGGCAAAACCGTGGCCGCGGCGGACTGCCTGGTGCCCGGCATCGGCGAGATCATCGGCGGCAGTCAGCGCGAGGAGCGGCTGGACATGCTGGAGGCGCGCATCCGGGAGCTGGGCATGAAGCCCGAGGACTACTGGTGGTACTGCGACCTGCGGCGCTATGGCAGCTGCCGTCACGCAGGCTTTGGCCTGGGCTTTGAGCGCATGGTCATGTATCTGACGGGCGTCAGCAACATCCGGGATGTGGAGCTCCACCCCCGCACCGTGGGCAACGCCGAGTTTTAACAAATCAACAGGAAGGAGCCTTCCCGCCGAGGGAGGGCTCCTTTTTTGTATATTCACGCATATTCATAAGAAGTGCTAATGCCAGGCAGAAGGAAAAACTGATGAATTGCGGATTGTTTTTCACGCTAATGCGTTATATAATTGGGAAAAATTTGCCGGAGGATTCTGAATATGACCGCGATAATCCGGCGAATTTTCACGACACGCCGTGCTTTTTGCGCAAAGGAGTCTTGGGGCGTGCGCTCCAGCGGGCAAAACAGGCGGCGTGAATTATTATTCAGGAGGAAGATCATGAGAGAAAACACATCCGTACACCGACTGCTCCGGCGGGTATTGTCTCTGTGCCTGGCGGTAGTCCTGGCGGTATCGCTGTGCGTTCCGGCACTGGCCGCCCAGAAGAACTACAGTGCCAATGACTATGTGCAGCGGCTGAAGGACTCCGTCCGCGGCAGCGCCACGGTGGACCTGGACGCCGGAAAGGACCCCAATGAGGTGGTCCGGGCCATGGTGGTCACCGACGTGCCCGCCGCCGTGGAGCAGACCGGCACCGTGACCTACACCGCCGCCGTGCAGTCCGCCGAGGCCCGGACCCTGCGCTCCCAGGAGAGCGTCATCCGTCAGGTCCGGCGCATTACCGGCAGCTCCGTTATCAACCAGTCCGGCTATCTGGTCAGCGCCTTTTCCATGGACATGACCCGGGCCCAGATGAAGCAGGTGGCTGCCCTGGACGGCGTGGTATCCGTCAGTGAGGTCACCACCTACAAGGCCCGGATGACCTCCGCCAAGGAAATGACCTCCGCCATGGAGCTGTGGAAGGCGGAGAACGGCGGCAGCACCGGCGAGGGAATCGTGGTGGCCGTCATCGACAGCGGCATCAACTACACCCATCCCGATATGCAGATGCGCCAGGACGCCAGGCTGAAATACACCAAGGCCGACATGGAGGCGAAGATCGCCGCCCTGGGCTACGGCAAGTATTACACCGATAAGGTCCCCTTCGGCTTCAGCTATGTCGACGAGGACGACATCAATAACCGCCAGGTCACCCACGGCCTGCACGTCTCCGGCATCGTGGCCGCCAACGGCGACGAGGAAAACGGCGGCGTGACGGGCGTTGCCCCCGACGCCCAGCTCTTTGCCATGCAGGTGTTCGGCAGTACCGGCAGCGGATTTAACGACGATATCATCCGCGCCGTGGAGGATTCCGTAAAGCTGGGCGCGGACATTCTGAACCTGAGCCTGGGCGGCACCGCAGGCTTCTACAGCGACGCGGACTATCTGCAAAAGGCCCTGGCCTATGCTGAGGAGAACGGCGCGGTGGTGTGCGTGGCTGCCGGCAACGACGGCACCTCCGCCTCCGACACGGGCGTCAACACCAACGACTGGGGCGTGATCGATACCGGCGCGGTGTCCAACCCCGCCACCTATCCCGGCGCCCTCAGCGTAGCCTCCGTGGACAACAGCATGCTGCGGGGCAAATCCGTGACCATCACCAGCGGCGAGGACACCGTATACAGCGGCGTGGTCATGGACTTCTCCCAGGGCAACCACACCGACTGGACCTCCCTGGGTAAGGTGCCCATTCTGGAGTTCGGCTACGGCGACCTGTTCGAGGACATTTTCCCCAAGCTGTCCACCCTGCCCGAGGGCCCCTATGTGGCGCTGGTCCAGCGGGGCAAGGACATTTCCTTCGAGGATAAGATCAACTATCTGATGGGCATGTGCCATGCCTCCGCCGTTATCGTGTACAACAACGAGGCCACCGACGAGGTGCCCACCAACGTGTCCGCCGAAAGCGCCAGCCAGTACACGGCCATGATGGTCAGCGGCAACACCGGCGCCAGGCTCATGGAGCTGGTCCAGGCCGGGGCCACCGTGTCCTTCGACGGCCTGCACGACGTGGTGTATCCCAACGAGGCCACCGGCGGCTGCGTATCCACCTTCTCCTCCTGGGGCTCCACCCCCACCCTGGATATCAAGCCTGAGATCTCCGCCCCCGGCGGCAACATTTACTCCGTGTCCAAGGATCAGAAGTACGAGGAGATGAGCGGCACCTCCATGGCCACACCCTATGTGTCCGGCTGCGCCGCCCTGGTGCTGGAGAGCCTGCAGAAGTCCCTGGCCGACGGCAGCCTGGTGCTGGGCGATACGACCCTGAACACCTTTGTGAAGAATACTCTGATGAACACCGCCGACCCCATTGCGGACGGCAGCGTCATCTATTCCGTGCGTCAGCAGGGCAGCGGCATGGCGGATCCTCTGTCCGCTGCGGAAAACCGTGTCTTGGCCACCTATAACGGCGTGGCCTCCGTGGCGCTGAAGGAGGTGGGCAATACCACCGGCTTCACCGTGACCCTTACCAACTACGGCACCGCCGTCGCCGGCTATACTCTGCCCGCCTCCGTGCCGGTATACACCGACGTTACCGGCCAGGACGGCAGCTACGCCATGGAGCTGTTGTCCGGCGCATCCGTGACCTTTGACAAGACCGCCGTCACCGTCCCCGCAGGCGGTACGGTTCAGGTCACCGGCACCCTGACCATCCCTGCCAATGCCGCCAAGAACCACTATGTGGAGGCATTCCTGCCCTTCGACGGCGATGTGGACCTGTCTCTGCCCCTGATGAGCTTCTACGGCGACTGGTATGGCTGCCAGCGGATCATCGACCTGCCCGCCTGGGACGACGGCAACATCATGACCAACTACTATGAGAATCTGCCTGTGACCACCGTGGCAGCAGGCGATTCCTATGCCGGCTTCGACACCGAGAGCATGACCACCGATCCCGACCACATTGCCTTCTCCCCCAACGGCGACGGTGATTTCGACGCCGCCCAGCCCATTGTGGGCATGCTGCGCAGCGCCGCCGAGGTTACCGTGGACGTGCTGGATGAAAACGGCCAGGTGGTCCGCCAGATCAACCATCGGGAAAATGTAGCCAAGTACGTGGCCATCGACGCCAATGAGAGCCGCTCCCCCATCAGCCTGCTCAGCAGCGGCACTGCCGGCGACGGCACCTGGGACGGTACCCGCTACGACATTGCCACCGGCGAGTATGTCATGTGCGACGAGGGCCAGTACACCCTGCGCATCCGGGCCCGGATGCCCGGCAGCGACCGGGTGGAGACCACTCTGCTGCCGGTGAAGCTGGATCTCACCGCGCCCCAGGTCCATATCACCAGCGCCGCCGTGGATGACGGCATGCTGTACCTGACCTACACCGCCCAGGACTACTCCGGCATTCTCAATACCGCTGCCGTGTTCGTCAACGGCCAGGAGGAGCTGGACTTTGTCCCCGGCAATGACGCCGCTTATAATGAGGAGACCGGCGAATACAGCGTGGTCCTGCCGGTGGAAACCTATCAGGACGGCCAGATGAACGAGATCGCCCTGACCTGCATGGACTACGCCTTCAACGGCACCACCGATATCCTGTACACCAATGCCCGGCTTGACGCCGCCGTGATGTTCTCCAACATCAACAACGACGACAGCCTGACGGTGCTGCGGGACATCAGCTACAGCGCCGACTATGATGATATCGCCGAGAGCTATGTGAACATCACCGACTGCGTGGCCCAGATCCGCGGCATTGCCAGCAGCAGCGTCAGGAGGCTGACCGTCAACGGTCAGGAGGCTTCCTTCGATGAGCGCAACGGCTTCCGTCTGGCTCTGAGTGTGGAGGAGCCCGGTCTTATCACCCTGCATGTGGTGGCCTATGACGCCGACGGCAGCGTGGTGTTCCAGGCGGACAAGCCCGCCCTGTTCGACGTGCAGAGGCCCTCCGTCATGTCCTATGTCTGCGATAAAAACGGCGAGTGGGACAACAGCATGCTGTGGACCAGCGACCACACCATGGACGGCTATCTGCTGGCCACCAAGTATGCCAAGGACGACCTGGTGCCCATGATGATCCAGGTCACCGACGAGTCCCTGACCCGCATCACCGTCAGCTGGCTCACCGGCACCGTGGACGGCGAGACCTTCTCCGACTGGCTCATGGGCGCCGACGCTGCCGACGTGGATGCCGAGGTCCATACCCAGGAGATCTCTCTGGATTCCCGGGACGAGGAGGGCCGCATGTTCATGAGCTTCCCCTTCGTCTATAAGGAGTCCGTGTTCGTAGACGACGAAACCGGCGAGGTCTATGATTACAGCGCCTGGAGCCAGGTAGTCCGCGTGGAGGCCTATGACGCCGCCGGTCACCGCACCCTGCGCAACGCGCTGCTGTACGACACGGTATACGGCGAGAAGATGTACAACGAAGACGGCTTCAACGATGCCCGGTATTCCGACGGCACCATACGGGGCGACATTCTGGACCTGGATCCCCTGTGGAGCAACGAGTCGGGCGGCCTGTCCGATTCCCGCTTCCTCATCACCGATGATATGCTGGATGAAAACGGCAACCTCCATGTAAAGGCCACCCTGGATCGGGATGCCAACGTGCTGATCTTCAACGGCAGCGAGTATTGGCCCGAAGAGGGCAGCCGCCAGGTGGAGTTCGACATTCCCATCCATGCCGGGCTGAATCTGACGTACGTCAAGACCCTCAGCAGCATGTTTACCGTGAACGACTTCGGCACCCAGTACAAGCTGTATCTGTACTACCTGCCGGATACGGAGCCCACGGCCCTGTGCTTTGACGACGCGCGCATCGCCGACGGCGCGGTGATCTGCACCAACCAGGAGACCTTCCCCATCACCGGCGATGTGACCCATCTGTTCGGCAACATCAGTCTGAAGATCAACGGCGACATTCTGATCTATCCCACCAACGACGTCAACGTTCTGGGCGATCCCATCACCCAGGTGTTCTCCTACGGTGCGCAGCTGCAGGAGGGCAAGAATGTGGTGACGGTGGAGCTCAGCGATGAGGCTACCGGCACCGCCACCACCGTGACCTTTACCGTGGTGCGGGATACCGCAGCCCCCGAGGCTCCCGTCATTGCCCAGGGCGGCGACGGCAAGGTGACGCTGACCGCCGCCGAGGAGCATGTGACCCTGTACTACAGCTACGACGGCACGGAGTGGGTCCTGTACACCGGTCCCTTTGCCCCCACCGCCGCCAAGGTGTACGCCAAGGCCGTGGACCAGGCGGGCAACGAGAGCGCCGTCAGCCAGTTGGCTGTTGCCGTGGCTGCTTCCCAGCCGGTCAAGACCGGTGACGCAGCGCCTCTGGCGGTATATGCAGCCCTGCTGCTGACTGCCGCTGCGGCCCTGACCGCCATGCCCGTCCTGCGCCGCAGACGGGTAAGATAATGCGGCTGCGCCCGCAGATACTCTATCCATGTCAAAATACCCGGCCTGAGGGCCGGGTATTTTGGAGCTTGTCAAAAATCCTTTTTGACAAGCTCCAAGGCCTTTTCAGACCTTTTATAAAAGTTCTGAAAAGGCGATGATTGAAAACGAAAGACACCCCTGATGGGTTTCTTTCGTAACTATCTTCCTTTCCGAAGGCAGAGGCAATCCTATTTTTTGACAGTCTGCAAAATACCCGGCCTGATGGCCGGGTATTTTGTTCTGCATGTACGAGTTGTTTGGTACATTTGGAAACATAAAAGCCTGTCAAAATCACGAAAAACGCTGTTTTATTCTACAAATAAACGTTCTCAGTACAAGTTTTTGTTGCAATCCGCCGTGGGATGTGGTACCCTATCCACAGAAAGCAAGGCGCCGCCCGGCGGCGCGAGGATCAATGGAAAATAATAGGAGGTACCCCCATGAGCTATCCCAAAACCGGCGAAGAAGTATATGTCAGTCTGAACCTGTCCAACACCATGCTGACCGGCATCGGCAAGGGCACCATCACCCGCGAGGAGGTCTCTGCCGACTATCTCAAGCGCCTGTTTGCCCGCTACGGTGTCATCGTGTCCGCCAAGCCCGAGCAGCGCCGTCTGCTGGAGCTGGTCAATGATAATTTTGATCTGGGGCTGGAGATCCCCGAGACGCTGAAGCTGTTCCAGCTATCCGAGCAGCACCGCCGCCTGGTGGTCATCAATGTTCAGGGCCTGCGCCGGAAGAACGGCTCCCTGCTGCCGGAATACACCGAGGAGGAGTTCAACGAGGCCACCTTCATTTTCGTGAAATACTACATCCAGGGCCGTCACTATGACGAACTGGTGGAGGAAAACAAGAAGCTGCAGTTTGAGCTGGACCAGGAGGTTGAATGGCGCAACCGCACCGATAACGGCTGAAGGAATCGCGTATAATCCCGCCCCGGCGGGTCAGAATAAAGTCAGGCTTTGCGGCCTGACTTTATTTTTTGCAAGGAGGACCTTCGCTATGAGCAAGAATTGTACCAACGACGGGTGCAGCTGCACCCCCAACATGTCCATCAAGTGCTCCGTTACCAGCTGCGCCCATCACTGCCAGGACATGGACAACTGCGGCCTGTCCAGCATCCAGGTGGGTACCCATGAGGCCCACCCCTCCATGGACCAGTGCACCGACTGCCAGAGCTTCCGCAAGATCTGACCCAATCGCCCTGATACTGATTCTTGATTAAAAAATTTAATCAAGAATCCCGTGCGCTGTGCGCACGCACAGCGTGTGAAAACACGCTGTGACGTCTCATACAAAACCTGACGCACCTTCGGTGCTATAAAAAGCTTTTCAAGCTTTTTAACAGGTTTTGGTATGAGACAGGCCGGGGCGGGGCATTTCTGCCCCGCCCCGGGCCTGCCCTACAGGATTCTTGGTGTCCTGGCGTGCTACATTTTGTATAATTCCGAAAGAAAATGACGGATTGTATTGGAAAATGACCCCTGCCCCGGGCTTGCCGGGCCGACGCGGCCCGTTGGGTGTAGCGGGCCCTACTTGGCTCTCCCTCTGGGAGAGCTGTCACCGAAGGTGACTGAGAGGGCTGTAGGGGCTTCTGTTTTCTGCCCACCGTCGTGCCAGCCGGCTATCGCCCGCTGTCGCGGCCGATAGCCGGGGCACTTCCTCGAAATCGCCTCGCTTCATCCGCCACCGGCGGCGCTTCGGCGATTTTCCCTCTCAGTCGGCTGCGCCGACAGCTCCCCCAAAGGGGGAGCCAGGGGGACGTAGGCCCCCCGCTTACATATTCAAAGGAGGCGACGCCTGTGAAAAAAGCGCGGATGGGGATCTCCGGCGCTCTGGCCGGGGCCGTCAACGGTCTGTTCGGCGGCGGAGGCGGCATGGTGCTGGCTCCGCTGCTGGAGTCCTGGTGCCGGGTGGAGGAAAAACGTGCCCTGGCCAACTGCGTGGCCACCATCCTGCCCTGCTGTGTGCTGTCCGGCGGGGTATACCTGGTGCGGACGGGACTGGACTGGGGCATGGCGTGGCCATATCTGGCAGGCGGGCTGGCCGGGGGCTTTGTGGGGGGGAAGCTCTTTACCAGGGTGCCCGCCGTGTGGCTGCGGCGTCTGTTTGCGGCGTTTCTGGTATACGGCGGGGTGCGGTATCTGCTGTGAAGGACATTGTATTGCCCCTGCTGGCCGGGATGGGCTGCGGGGTGCTGTCGGCCTGGGGCGTCGGCGGCGGCACCCTTCTGCTGCTGGTGATGACCCTGTTTTTCGGGGTGGACCAGGCGGCGGCTCAGGGGGTAAACCTGCTGTATTTCCTGCCCACTGCCGCCATGGGCCTGATCTGGCACCGGCAGAACGGCCTGCTGGACAAGGCCCTGCTGCGGCACACAATCCCCTGGGCGCTGATGACGGCCGCCGCTGCCTCCTGGGCGGCCACGGCCCTGGACGTGACCCTGCTGCGGCGCCCCTTTGGGATTTTTCTCCTGATTGCCGCCGCAGTAACGCTGCGGCGCAAATAGGCCCCGCCCCTTTCCGCGAGATTTCGCGGAGCCGTCCCTGTATAATGGACGGCGGAAAGGAGGCGGAGCCATGACGGTGGTGTATCTGGACCGGGTGGTGCTGCTGAACCTGGCGGTGGACTATCTGCTGCTGCTGGCCACAGCCCGGCTGGCGGGCCTGCCCCTGCGGCGGGGACGGCTGGCCCTGGCGGCGGCGCTGGGCGCGCTGTACG
>FR884133.1 GCA_000435975.1 Oscillibacter sp. CAG:241
GTATTTTGTGGATACGGTAGGCCGAAACAAGAAGGCGAAAAAGGCGTACATGGACAAGCCGGAAACGCCGTCATCGGTATACATTCCGGCAAAGACCCAGTCCGGGTGCTGCCGGATATATTCCGTGAAATACTTCTGCTGGGATTGGAGACTGTTCTCCTGCGCATCCTTCATGGTGGACACTCTGGCGTAAGCAGCGACCCGCTTCAAGAGTGTCGACTGCGACAGTAAGAGCGGTTTGGTGGGGAACTCAACCCGTGTAACCTTTTTCTGCGGCAACGCTTCTCACCTCCAATTCGCCAATGGGGGCGCTGTATTTCTCTGCGGCAGCACGGAGCAAGGCCTGCACATCATTTTCTGAAATGTGCCCCATAGCGGCCAGCGTTGAGAAAATACTCTTACAGAGCCGGAAACACATTTCGGCTTCATATTCTGCCTGCGTCATAGCGGCACCTCCTTCCAACACGACAGTATATTTTCGGGTCTGGGATAGTCAATGGCTGGGGAGGAGAGTTATCAGAAAGTTATCATTTACGAAGTTTCCGGACAAAACGAAAGTGCACAGAAACTTGACATCCCCTGCCCATAATTATGGATTGTTACGGCTTGACTATGATGAAATATTCAAAGTCTCTTTGCTGATTCGGAAAAATTTGCTTGAATCAGCAAAGAGACTTTGACTTACTTTGCACATTGAACATCGGTATCACCTGATTCATCAAAGAGCCATCCGAATCAGCAAACAAAATACCAAAGTGCAAACAGCAAAAACTGATTGCGCTATTGCTTGATCGAAAGTGTGCCTCAGAAATCTGACTCCACGAAAATATTATCTGAAAACTGGAACGGAAAAAGTTTTTTAATGCGGATTTCAGCAGAAAAAATCAATATTTTTAGGAAAACATTGATAGTGTACTATCAATAATCCTTGACAAAAATTGATTTTGCGGATATTATATTGAAAAAGGAGCTGATCTCAATGGCGATTACAACAAAAGAGAGCATCCTCAAAGTTCTGAGTGCTTATAATCCGTGGTGGAAAACCGGGACAGTTAGCCCGCAGATGTCAAAAACCTACAAGAGGTTTGCATTTCACGAAGCGATGAAGCGGTTGACGGATAAAGGAATTCGCCGCTCTGTGGTTTTGACCGGGACGAGACGCGTTGGAAAAACAACCATCCAATACCAGATGATCGAAGCGCTGTTAAAGTCAGGTGTGGCACCGCAGAAAATTGTTTTTATTTCTTTGGATCATCCTATGCTGAAGCTCAGCCAATTTCAGGATGTTCTGGAGTGTTATCATGAAAATATCTATGCAGAGCAGGATGCCTATTATTTCTTTGATGAGGTGCAGTACGCACAGGACTGGGATCGATGGTTAAAGATCATCTATGATACGCAACCCAATACACGTGTTGTTGCAACTGGCTCTGCCAGTCCGGCGTTGATGAAGGGCAGCAGAGAAAGTGGTGCCGGCCGTTGGACTGTTATACAAGTCCCAACGATGTCTTTTTATGAGTACTGTGAACTGCTGAATTTGGATCGCCCCAATATTGCCTCCGATTTGAAAGTAACAACATTGCTCCACAAAAGTCAAATTGAGCGGACTCAAATTATGATGCAGCTTTCCAAGGTTCAAAATCATTTTATGCGGTATTTGCAGGTTGGCGGTTTTCCGGAGTTGGCATTGGCTGACAATGATTTGATGGCGCAGCAGATCATGCGAGAAGATGTTGTGGATAAAGTTCTTAAGCGTGATCTTCCCTCACTGTACAATATCCGTAACGCAACGGAGCTGGAGAGAATTTTCTTATACCTCTGCAATGTATCTTCGGAAATTGTATCGATTGAGGCAATTACGAAAGAACTGAACGGTGTATCTCGCACAACTGTAGAAAACTATATTCAGTATCTGGAAAGTGCAAATTTGATTTATCAGAGTTGGCCGGTTGATATGGCAGGGAAAAAGGTATTAAAGGCGCGTCCTAAAATTTATATCGCCGATGCGGCAATTCGGAATGCTGTTTTGATGGATGATTCTGTTTTGACGGACCCTGTTGAGATGGGAAAGATTGTTGAAACGGCTGTTTACAAGCATGCCGCAGCGTTTTATTATCAATATGCTACTTCGGTGGGCTATTTTAGAGGTGGAAAAAAGGGCAAAGAAATTGATATTGTGGTGGACTATCCTAATACGAAAAACATCCTCATTGAAGTTAAATACAGAGAAGGTGCGCCAATTGCGGATGATGATGCGATCGTAGAATTGTGTGAGGAATCGTCGGCAGCAATAATTATAACCAAGAATGCGGACGATTATGGAGTTCATAACACAAAGTGCGGTAAAGATCTACTACGAATTCCTGCATTTGCGTTCCTTTATTTGCTTGGGAATGCAGAAAAACATGGATACCGCGGAATGGAACAGTAACATGCTCCGCATTTTGTCCCGCTTGTCCCATTGTCCCGGCGCTTCAAACCTGAACCCATAAAACAATGCACCACGCCCGCAAAGCATGGTGCATCGTATCCATGAGCGGTAGATTTGCCATATCAAGCGGATGTAACTGTTTTCAGTTACATCCGCTTCCGTCTGTCAAAGAGAACCCCTGCTTTCGCCGCGTGAAAGCAGGGGTTCTTTGACAAGCACAAGGCTCCCCCTATGACAGGGGGAGCCTTTGATCAGCAGGGAAGGGAGCGGGCAAGCCCGCCGAGCCCGGTTACATAGCCGCAATGATCTCCACGATCTCCTGACCGATGCGCTTCTGGGCCTCCACGGTAGCCGCGCCGATATGAGGCGTGCAGGACACCATGGGATGGCTGTACAGCGCCACGTTGCTGGCGGGCTCGTCGGCGTACACGTCCAGGCCGGCAGCCCGGACCTTGCCGGACTCCAGAGCGGCCAGCAGCGCATCCTCGTCCACGTTGCTGCCCCGGGAGGTGTTGATGATCACCACGCCGTCCTTCATCTTGGCAATGCGCTCGGCGTTGATGAGCGCGCCGCCGTCCACAGCGGGGGCGTGGACGGAGATGAAGTCGGACTTGGCCAGCAGCTCATCCATCTCCACATAGGGGATGTCCAGCTGCTCGGAGATCACGGGGATCTGATAGATATCGAAGGCGATGACCTTCATGCCGATGGCCTTGGCCATCACGCCCAGGTGCTGGCCGATGCGGCCGAAGCCCACGATGCCCAGGGTCTTGCCCTGCAGCTCAATGCCCTTGCCATAGGCCTTCTTCTCCCACTTGCCCTCGCGCATGGTGTGACCGGCGATGGACAGATACCGGGCGCAGGCGAACATATGGCCCATGGCCAGCTCTGCCACAGACTGGGAGGAGGCGCGGGGGGTATTCTTCACGTCGATGCCGTTGGCCTTGGCATAGTCCACGTCGATGTTGTCCACACCCACGCCGCCGCGGATGATCAGCTTCAGCTGGCCGCCCTTGGCCGCATCAATGTGCTCCTTGCGGACCTTGGTCTTGGAGCGGACCACGGCCACGTCAAACCCGCGCAGGGCCTCGCCCAGCTGATCGGGCTCATAGAACTGCTCCACTACCTCATGGCCATGCTTCCGCAGCTGCGCCATAGCGGTCTTATCCATACCGTCAGTAACCAGAATACGCATCGTAATAATCTCCTTCCATAATACAAAATGTTGTTGGATATAGGGGGCAGGGGGACGCCGTCCCCCGTTTTGCGTGTTACTTGTGCTCTGCCTCGAACTTGGTCAGGAACTCCACCAGCGCCTGGGCGCCCTCGATGGGCATGGCGTTGTACACGGAGGCCCGCAGACCGCCCACGGACTTATGGCCCTTCAGGTTGTCGAAGCCGGCCTCCTTGGAGGCGGCCACCACGGCGGCGTCCAGCTCCTTGTCGCCGGTGACGAAGGGGATGTTCATCAGGCTGCGGTCCTGGGGCACCACGGCGCCCTTGAACAGCTTGGAGGAATCCAGGAAGTCATAGATGACCTGGGCCTTGGCGATGTTGCGCTTTTCCATTTCCTCCAGACCGCCGATGCTCAGCAGATACTTGAACACCTTGCCGCAGCAGTAGATGGCCCAGCAGTTGGGGGTGTTGTACATGCTGTCGTTGTCGGCATGGGTCTTATACTTCATGTAAATGGGGGTCTTGGGATCCAGGTCGTCCCGGATCAGATCCTCCCGGATGATGACCACGGCCATGCCGGCGGGGCCCACGTTCTTCTGCACGCCGGCCCAGATCAGACCGTAGTCGGACACGTTGCAGGGCCGGGACAGGAACATGGAGGACTGGTCGGACACCAGCACGTGGCCCTTGGTGTTGGGCAGCTTGTGCCAGGTGGTGCCGTTGATGGTCTCGTTCTCGCAGATATAGACGTAGTCGGCGTCCTCGGGAATGTCCAGGTCGGAGCAGTCGGGGATGTAGGAGAAGTTCTTGTCGGCGGAGGAGGCAACCACCTGCACCTCGCCGTACTTCTTGGCCTCGGCAATGGCCTTCTTGGACCATGCGCCGGTCTCCACATAGCAGGCCTTGCCGTTCTTCATCAGATTCATGGCCACCATGGCGAACTGCAGGGTGCCGCCGCCCTGGATAAACAGGACCTTGTAGTTATCGGGGATGTTCATCAGCTTGCGCAGGTCGGCCTGGGCCTCGTCGGCGATCTGCTGGAACACCTTGGAGCGGTGGCTCATCTCCATGACGCACATACCGCTGCCGCGGTAGTTCATCATCTCGTCGCGGATCTCCTCCAGCACGGGCTCCGGCATCATAGCAGGACCGGCGGAGAAGTTGAAAGTACGACCGTATTTCATGTTGCTTTTCCTCCTGATTGTTGTGATAGGGTGTTTTGCGGTTTGTTCCTTTTGCTTCTATCTCATAGTATACGGCAAATGTTCCCCAGAATCAACAGGGAAAATCTCAAAAAATCAGCTTCCCTGAAAATTTTTCAGCTTCTCAGAAAAAACGAGAGAAAGGGGAGAGGCGGCAGCGTCCGGTTCCGGGTTGACAGGACCGCGCGACAGTGGTATCATGACAAAGCAATCGACTTTTATTCCAGAAAGAGGTGAGCAAAGTGAGCTTAGGTGACAGTTACGGGCGAAGTATTCAATGTGCCGCTGTGTCCGGCGCTTGCTTTGCGTCGGCTCGTACAGGTAAATAAAGGCCGGATATGACAGCACATTGCCCGGCTTCACTTTCAATTAGGAACACGATGCGATTTTAATTGAAAGGCGGTAATACCATGGCAATGTTCAACGAAGACAAGAACCTCAAAAGCGGAGGCTGCGCGGATGAGATCGCGGCGCTGATAAGGGATGACCTTTCGCCGAAGATGATCCAGGAGCAGCTGGAGAACTATCATAACAGTGATATTGCCAAGTCCATGGAGCAGATGGACCGGCTTGGAAGGATGCGGCTGATCCGCTCCATTGAGCCGGACAAGCTGGCCGGTATTTTCAAGTATGTCGAGCCCCAGGAGGCGGCTGCCTTCCTGAAGGACATCGACACGGCAAGAGCTGTTTTCATTCTGGAAAAGATTGACCCGGATGCTGCGGCGGACATTCTGCGGGAACTGCCCGGCAGCGACAGGTCAGCGATGATCGGGCTGCTCAACGGAGCGCTGCGGAAAAAGATTGAGCTGCTGGTGTCGTTTGACGAGGACGAGATCGGCAGCAGAATGAGCGCCAATTTCATTTCGCTGGATTCGGAAATGACGGTGGGTCAGGCCACCCGGGCGCTTATGGACCAGGCGAAGGAAAACGATAATATCCAAATGCTCTTTGTGACGGCGGAAAACGGCTTTTTCTGCGGCACGGTGGAGCTGCGCGCTCTGCTTATTGCGGAAAAGAACGCGGCTATCGCGCCCCTTATCCAGCACAGATTCCCGTATGTCTACTGCAGCGAGCGCACGGAGGACTGTATCGAGCGGCTGAAAAGCTACTCGGAAAGCGCCATTCCCGTGCTGGATGCCTCCAACTGCATTCTCGGCGTCATCACCCTGAAGGACCTGGTGGAAGCGGTGGACGACGAGATGAGCGACGACTATGCGAAGCTGGGCGGCCTTTCCGCGGAGGAGGATCTGCACGAGCCGCTGCGGGCAAGCCTGAAAAAGCGGATGCCCTGGCTGCTGGTGCTGCTGGTGCTGGGAATGGTTGTTTCAGGCGTTGTGGGCGCATTCGAGAAGGTCGTGTCCCGGCTGACGATCATTATGGCGTTCCAGTCGCTGATCCTGGATATGGCGGGAAATGTGGGAACGCAGTCGCTGGCTGTCACCATCCGTGTGCTGATGGACAAGGAGATCACCGCCCGGAAAAAGCTGGGCCTCGTCTGCAAGGAGATGCGGGTGGGGCTGTTCAGCGGGCTGATTCTGGGCAGTCTTTCCGTGCTGTTTGTGGGCGCTTACATCATGCTGGGCAAGGGATATCCCGCCCAATATGCGTTTGCGGTTTCGGTGTGCATCGGTGCGGCGCTTCTGCTGGCCATGTTTATCTCCAGCGCCGTGGGAACGCTGATTCCCATGTTTTTCAAGCGAATCGGGGTGGACCCTGCCGTGGCCTCCGGGCCGCTGATTACCACCGTGAACGATCTGGTGGCTGTGGTCACCTACTATGGGCTCAGCTGGCTTCTGCTTCTCCAGGTGCTTCATCTGGGCAGCTGAAGCAAAATGAAACAGGACGGGGGCTTTGCTTTTCGGGAGGCAGGCCCCTGTTTTTGCGGAAACAGGGAATGGCTGATGTGCCGGATTGACACCAAACCGTAAAGATGCTATAAAGAGACTGTCGAAAAAAGCTGGCTATAAAAGGAAGAAGATTTTTTGGGGGAACGGGCGGAAAGGACGGCGGCAAGCGGTGGATAAGTGGAAAAAGACCATAATGCATATGGGAGCATACCCGGCGGCGCTGGGAAAATGGGTGCTGCTGGGCGGCATCATCGGTGTGGCCGGCGGCGTGATCGGCTCCCTGTTTCATATCGGCGTCAATTACGCCACGGCCATCCGGGGGGCGCACCCCTGGATCCTGTACCTGCTGCCGGTGGGGGGCCTTGCCATCGTGGGGCTTTACAAGCTCTGCCATCTGGAGGGCAAGGGCACCAACGCCATCATCGAGTCCGTTCACTTCGGCGAAAGCGTCCCCATTCTGCTGGTGCCGGTGATCTTCGTGTCCACCGTCATTACCCACCTGTGCGGCGGCAGCGCCGGCCGGGAGGGTGCGGCCCTTCAGATCGGCGGCGGCCTGGGCTTCCAGGCGGGCAAGCTCCTGCGCCTGGGGGAAAAGGACCTGCCCCTTGCCACCCTGTGCGGCATGAGCGGCGTGTTCTCCGCCCTGTTCGGCACGCCCCTCACCGCCACGGTGTTCGCCCTGGAGGTCATCAGCGTGGGCGTGCTGTATTACGCGGGCCTGGTGCCCTGCATCACCGCCGCCATGGCGGCCTTCGGTGTATCCGCCCTCATGGGGGTGGAGCCCACCCGCTTCACGGTGTCCATGCCCCGGGTGACCCTGGAGCTGATGCTGCCGGTGGTGGTCCTGTCCATTCTGTGCGCCCTGGTCAGCATCCTGTTCTGCAAGGGGCTGCACTGGACGGAGCACCTGCTGACCCGCAGCTTCCGGAATCCCTGGCTGCGGGTGCTGGCCGGCGCGGCCATCCTCATCGTCCTGAGCCTGCTCACCAACGGTGACTACAACGGCGCGGGCATGGACGTCATCGCCCGGGCCCTGCGGGGGAACGTCAGCGGCTGGGCGTGGCTGGGGGAGGTCCTTTTTTTCCCCCTTCCCCCTCTCTTGGGTGCTGTCCACCGCCGTCACCATCGGCTGCGGCTTCAAGGGCGGCGAGGTGGTGCCGTCGTTCTTCGTGGGCGCTGCCTTCGGCTGCTTCATGGGGGGGCTCCTGGGCCTGCCTGCGGGCTTTGCCGCGGCCATCGGCCTGGTGGCGGTGTTCTGCGGGGCGGTGAACTGCCCCGTGGCGTCGGTGCTGCTCAGCGTGGAGCTGTTCGGCTCTGCTGGGGCGCCCTACTTCGCCGTGGCCTGCGCCCTGAGCTATCTCCTCTCCGGCTACTGCGGCCTGTACAGCAGCCAGACCATCCTCTATTCCAAGCTCCGTGCGGAGTTCATCAACGTCCGCACCCACGAGTGACAAAAATGTAAGCTCAGACCGGGGAAATGTAAGCCCATTCGATGGCCGCGCATTTCCCCGGTCTGCTATAATAGGCCCCGTAAAGGAGGCATGGATATGCAAATTCTCAATGTAACGGGCCTGAAAAAGGTCTATACCACCCGTTTCGGCGGCAGCCAGGTCATGGCGCTGCGGCAGGTGGACTTCTCCGTGGAGGAGGGGGAATACGTGGCCATTATGGGCGAGTCCGGCTCCGGCAAGACCACCCTGCTGAATATTCTGGCGGCGCTGGATAAGCCTACCGCTGGCCGGGTGGAGCTGGACGGGCGGGACATGTCCGCCGTCCGGGAGTCCGACGCTGCGGCCTTCCGCCGGGACAACCTGGGCTTCGTGTTCCAGGAGTTCAACCTGCTGGACACCTTCACCCTGCGGGACAACATCTATCTGCCCCTGGTGCTGGCGGGGCGGCCCTGCCGGGAGCTGAAGGCCCGCCTGGATCCCATCGCCCGCCAGCTGGGCATCCTGGAGCTGCTGGACAAGTATCCCTACGAGGTGTCCGGCGGCCAGAAGCAGCGGGCCGCCGTGGCCCGGGCGCTGATCACCCATCCCCGGCTGATCCTGGCTGATGAGCCCACCGGTGCCCTGGACAGCCGCTCCACCGATGAGCTGCTGGACCTGTTCGGCCAGATCAACCGCCAGGGTCAGACCATCCTCATGGTCACCCACTCCGTCAAGGCTGCCAGCCACGCCGGACGGGTGCTGTTCATCAAGGACGGTCAGGTGTTCCACCAGCTGTACCGCGGCCAGTGTACCGACGAGCAGCTGTACCAGAAGATCGCGGACACCCTGACCATGCTTCAGGCAGGCGGTGACCGGGCATGAAGCTGTACCGTCATCTGGCCTGGGACGGCATCCGGAAAAACAGCCGCCTCTATGTGCCGTACCTGCTGACCGGCGTAGGCGCCGTGTCGTTTTTCTACATTCTTGTGGCCCTGGCCCGGCTGCCGGAGGGAACCCTGCCCGGCAGCGGCTCCGTGCAGGTGATCCTGAATCTGGGCAGCTTTGTGCTGTGGGTGTTTTCTCTGCTGCTGCTGTTTTACACCCATTCCTTTCTGATCCGCCGCCGGAACCGGGAGTTTGCTCTGTACAACGTCCTGGGCATGGGCAAGGGGGACATTTCCCGCATTCTCTGCTGGGAGTCTCTGCTGTCCGGCGGCCTGTCCCTGCTGGGGGGCCTGGTCCTGGGCGTGGTGCTGAGCAAGCTGGCGGAGCTGGGCCTTATGCGGGTCATGGGCCTGGAGGCGGACATGACCTATCGGGTGTCCGCGGGGGGCCTGCTGATGGCCCTGGGCCTGTACGGGGCCATTTACCTGCTGATCCTGCTGTCCGCTCTGCTGCGGGTCCGCCGCTCCACCGCCATCCAGCTCATGCGCAGCGAGGCGGTGGGGGGGAAGCCGCCCCCGGCCCATTGGGGCCCGGGGGCGGCGGGAAGCCGCCCCGGGCCAATTGGGCCCTGGCGCTGCTGGGCGTTCTGCTGCTGGGGGCGGCCTACTACCTGGCTGTGTCCATCCGGGAGCCTCTGACGGCCCTGACCTGGTTCTTCGCCGCCGTGCTGATGGTCATCGCCGCCACCTATCTGCTGTTTATCTCCGGCTCCGTGACCCTGTGCCGCCTGCTGCAAAGGAATCCCCGGTTCTATTACCGGAAGCGGCATTTCGTGTCCGTTTCCTCCCTGGTCTACCGCATGAAGCGCAACGGCGCAGGCCTTGCCTCCATCTGCATCCTGGGCACTATGGTGCTGGTGATGCTCTCCTCCACCACCTGCCTGTATTTCGGCGCGGAGGACTCCCTCCGTACCCGCTATCCCCGGGCGGAGAACGTTACTGTCTGGTACACGGACCGGGAGGACCTGTACCGGGACCACTCCGACCTGCACGCCGCCGTCGTCACTGCCGCCCGCAGCCGTGGCGCGCAGATGCAGGACCTGCGGGAGTACCGTTCCTCCTCCTCGGCGCTGACTGTTCGCAACGGCGTCCTGCAGGGCGCAGGCGGCAGCATCAGCGATGCCGTTCAGTTCACCGCCATCCCCCTGTCGGACTACAACGCCGCCATGGGCGCCCGTCTGACCCTGTCCCCGGGCCAGGTGTATATCTGCCATGGCCGGTCCGACTACCGGGAGAGCACCCTGTCCTTCCCCGGCGGCGCTGTCTGGCAGGTGAAGGGCCTGGTGGACAACCTGGCCTCCGGCGGCGACTCCGCCAGCATCGTCACCCAGCTGACGGCCATCGTCCCCGACGAGGAAATAGCGGACATGGACCGCCTGATGGAGGGCATGAACACCGGCGTGTCCCGCAGCTGGAGCTGCGGCTTCGACCTGGGTCAGGAGCCTGCCCGGGACGGGGGCGACCCTGTGGCCGCCGCCATCCGGGAGGCGCTGGAGTCCCGGCAGGACGATATCCGCTTCGACGTGGAATCCCTGTCGGAGAATCGCGACGATTTCTACGGGTCCTACGGAAGCCTCTTCTTCCTGGGCATCCTGCTGAGCGTGGGCTTCTCTCTGGCTGCGGTGCTCATCATCTATTACAAGCAGATATCCGAGGGCTACGAGGACCAGGCCCGCTTTGACATCATGCAGAAGGTGGGCATGACCCGCCGGGACATCCGTTCCAGCATCAACAGTCAGCTGCTGCTGGTATTCTTCCTGCCGCTGCTGCTGGCGGGACTGCACCTGGTCTTCGCCTTCCCCTTTGTCCATAAGCTGCTGCTTCTGTTCAACCTCTGGAACACCCGCCTGCTGGTGGGCACCACCGCCGCCAGCTTCCTGGCCTTTGCGGTGCTGTACACCCTGGTGTACCGCGCCACCTCCACTGCCTACTACCACATCGTCAGCGACGGAGGGGACCGCTGATGCGCCGGGCCGCGTATCAGGCGGTGTTGTGGTGCGGCGGCGCGGTAACGGTGCTGCTGGCGGCGGCCGCCGCCATGACCGTGTCCCTTACGGACCGCCCGCTCCGGAAGCTGCATGACCGTGTCCCTTACGGACCGCCTGCTCCGGAAGCTGGAGCCATAAAAAATCAACCCCGGAGGCATTCTGCCTCCGGGGTTGAACGCTGTTGTAAACGCCTCGCAGAGCTTGCCGCCCGCAGGCGGCAGACTGCAATTTTTATCAAAAAAAGCAGGGCTTTTTTTGATATTTACATCCACATGGCAAAGGGCCGCAGCAGGCCGCCCAGCACTCTGTGCAGCAGGGGCCGGTGCTCCCAGTCCGCCCGGGTCACCTGCCGGGACTTTTCCATAATGCCGTCCATGTCCTCCAGCAGTGTCTCCATGGCCGGCGCGCCGTACAGCAGGGTGCCGCACTCGAAGTGCAGCTGGAAGCTGCGGTAGTCCATGTTCACGGACCCCACGAACGCCGCCTCCCGGTCCGCCAACACGGTTTTCCCGTGCAGCAGCCCCGGGGTGAACCGATAGATCTTCACGCCGTGGTTCAGCAGCTCCCCGAAATAGCTCTCCGCCACCATAAAGGCGAACTTGTGGTCCGGGATGCCGGGCATCATCAGCCGCACGTCCACGCCGCTGCCGGCGGCCATGCACAGGGCCTTCTCCATGGACTCGTCAATGGCCAGATACGGCGAGGTGATGTACACCATGTGCTTGGCCCCGCCGATCAGCTGCAGAAACGCGTCCTCGGCAGAGGACACTGGGTTGCTGTCCGGCCCGTCCGCGATGGGCTGCACAAAGCCCTGCCCCGCCGCGCTGCTCTGGGGCCGGTAATAGTCGTGCTCCTGCTGCAGGGAGCCGCCCATGCGCTCCCACATATAGATGAACTCCCGGGTCAGAGTCCAGCAGGCCTGGCCCTCCAGCCGGATGCCGTCATCCTTCCAATAGCCGAACCGCTCGGTGATGTTGGCGTACTCGTCGGCGATATTGGCCCCGCCGGTATAGGCGGTGTCCCCGTCGATGCAGGCGATCTTCCGGTGGTCCCGATAGTTGAAGTACAGCCGGTTCACATAGTGGTGCACCGGGTTGAAGATCAGCACCTCCGCCCCAATGCGCCGCAGCTCCTCCACGGCCTCCTCGGGCATGCGCATCATGCTGCCAAAGTCGTCGAACAGCACCTTGATCTCCACGCCCTGTCCGGCCTTCCGCCGGAAAATATCCATCAGCCGGTCCCACAGCTGCCCCTCGGCCATGATGTAAAACTCCATGAAAATGAAGTGCTCCGCCTGCTCCATGCGCTCCAGCATGTCCTCCAGATACGCCTCGCCGGTGGGCAGATACACGGCCCCGGTGCCGGTGTACAGGGGGAAGCCCTGCCGGTCCAGATATGCCGCCAGGCGTCCCCACTCCGGGTGCTCCCGCCGCAGCTTCTCCACCTGGAGGCGGCTGGCCTCCCGCCGGGCCTCGGATTCCTGGGGCCTGGGCAGCTTTTTCAGGTCCAGCCGCTTCTGGGGATGGTCCCCGTTCCACAGCCAGTACAGGATCAGCCCCACCACCGGCACCGTCAGGATCAGCAGAGTCCAGCCCAGCTTATACGAGCTGCCGCCGGGCCGGCTGTTGATGCGGAAGGCATAGGCCAGAGCCAGCAGCTCCAGCACTGTGTACGCCATAGCCATCCGCTGCCGCAGCAGATCGCTGAGAAACAGCACCAGCGCGATCTGGGCCAGCAGCAGCACCGCCACCAGTCCCAGCCGCAGCGCCGCGGATATGCGCCGCTCTGTCTTTTGCTGCACATGTGGTTTCTTCACCGGAAATCCTTCCTCCTTTCCCGCTGTCCCCGCCGTCCATCGGCGGTGTATGGGTATCTAAGGGTGTCTGTTTTGCGGCCCGCTGAGGGCAGCGAGCTCTACAGCCTTGGCTCTCCCTCTGGGAGAGCTGTCGGCGCAGCCGACTGAGAGGGCCTGTAGGGACGGACAAACCCCGTTCGCCCGCAGGTCACTGCTGAGAGGACCGCAGCAGCTCCTGCTGAATGTCCCACAGCTTCCGGGACAGGTCTACCACATACTTGTGGGGATAATCGAACCGCTTCACCTCGTCCCACAGGGTGTCCACCTGCTGGCGGCAATAGGCCTGGATCTCCGGCAGGGAAGGGGAGTCATACACCCGCTTGCCGTTGAGGAAAATAGGCACCAGCAGCTCCCGAGCCGTGAAGTTGTACACGGTTTTCTTTTTCCAGGTGGCCATGGGGTCGAAGATCTCCATGTCCTGGCTGTCGTCCACCGTCTCGTCGTGGAGGGTGATCAGGTCGGCAATGGCCTTGCCGGTATCCCGGCCATAGAAGCGGTAGACCTTCTTGAAGTGGGGGATGGTGATCTTCTCCACGTTTTCACTGACCTTGATCTTGGGGATGATGTTTCCCTCATCGTCCTCCACCGCCGCCAGCTTGTATACGCCGCCGAACACCGGCTCGGACCGGGCGGTGATCATCCGCTCACCCACGCCGAACATATCGATCTGGGCGCCCTGCAAAAACAGATCCTGGATCAGATACTCGTCCAGGGAGTTGGACACGGTGATTTTGCATTCGGTCCACCCGGCGTCGTCCAGCATCTTCCGGGCCTTCCGGGTCAGATACGCCATGTCGCCGGAGTCCAGCCGGATGCCGCACTTGGTGATGCCCATGGGCTTGAGCACCTCATTGAAGGCCCGGATGGCGTTGGGCACGCCGGATTTCAGGGTGTTGTAGGTATCCACCAGCAGCGTGGCGTTGGTGGGGTAAATTTCGCAGTACGTCTTGAAAGCATCATACTCCGTGTCGAACATCTGCACCCAGGCGTGAGCCATGGTGCCCCCGGCGGGCACGCCGTACAGCTGGTCGGAGATGGTGCAGGCGGTGCCGCCGCAGCCGCCGATATACGCGGCCCGTGCGCCGATGATGGCGGCGTCGGCGCCCTGGGCTCGGCGGGAGCCGAACTCCAGCACCGTGCGGCCCCGTGCAGCCCGGACGATGCGGTTGGCCTTGGTGGCAATGAGGCTCTGGTGGTTGATGGTCAGCAGGGTAAAGGTCTCGATAAGCTGTGCTTCAATGGCCGGAGCCCGCACCACCACCAGGGGCTCCTTGGGGAACACCGGGGTCCCCTCCGGCACGGCGTAAATGTCGCCGGTAAACCGGAAATTGGCCAGATATTCCAGAAATTCCTCGCAGAACAGGTTCCGCCCCCGAAGATACGCAATGTCCTCCTGGGTGAAGTGCAGGTTCTCGATGTAGTCGATCAGCTGCTCCAGGCCCGCGGCGATGGCAAAGCCACCCTGGTCCGGCACCCGGCGGAAGAACACGTCAAAATACGTGATCTTATCCTTGAAGCCGTTCTCGAAATACCCGTTGCCCATGGTCAGCTCATAAAAGTCGCAGAGCATGGTCATGTTCAGCTTTTCCTCAATGTTCATCCTTCAATACCTCAGATTTTCGTTATACTTGCAGGGGTGCCCGCCTATGATAGCCGGTTTCCGCCCCAATGCAATCGTTTGCTTTACGCATCCCTGCGGAAATAGTGCTTGGCGCAGAATTCCCGCCGCACCTCAATGCGGCCCTCGTCTGCCAGCCAGTCCACAAAGTTGGCAAAATTCCGCTCCACCACGCTGAACTTGAACTCATTGTGGGTCCGGACGTTTTCTTTTTTGCAGAAGGTATAGATCCACTGGTCAAAGGACATGCCGTCCTCCAGGCAGTCCAGTACCTCCTGCCCCTTGTCCAGGATAAACGCAAGGTTCCGGTCGATCAGCGGCCCGATATCCGTCAGCACCTGCTTGTGGGCGATGATGTATGCCGGGCACCGCAGCGCCCGCAGGCTCTCCTTGCTTTCCAGGTCCCGGGCGATGAACATGCTGGTGGGCAGCTTGGCCCCCTCGATCTGCCCCTCGTCAATGAGGCAGTCTCCCACATAGGCCACGTTGTCCGGGGTCACAATGCCGATGTGTCCGGCGGAGTGTCCCGGCAGCTGCAATATGCCGAACCGCGCCCCGCAGAAGTCCACATGGTCTGCGTCGGCGGGGATGATCACGTCCGCCAGAAAGCACTCCTCCAGGAAGTATTCGTGGCTCTTGCCATAGGTCAGGGCCACATAGTTGGCCCGGTACGCATCGGGATTCACGGAGATGCCCGACTCGATGATCTGGGCCGCCGCCTGGCAGCCGTACCGCTGCTGCAAGTAGCGGACGTTGCCTGTGTGGTCAAAGTGGGCGTGGGAGCACAGAATCCCCCGCAGCCGGAACCCGTTGTCCTCCATAAGATTCGTCAGGGCGCTGCGGTCCAGCTTGGCGTATCCCGTGTCCATCAGCACGATGTCCGTGTCCGTCAGCTTATATACCGGCATCAGCGCCGTGGCCCCCACGGCGGCATAGGTTCTTCCGTATACGTGCCGCAGCTCCATATTTCGTCCCCCTCCATGGTGCAATATTCCATATTATATACCCTTCGACGGGAAAAAACAACCTCGGAAAAATTTCCGTTTACCCCCTATGCAAAACCAGAAAAATAAGGTAAAATACACCTAAGTATAGATAGGGAGGATTCTGTCAATGGACGAACCGAAGTATAAGCGGGTGCTGCTGAAGATCAGCGGCGAGGCCCTGGCCGGCGACAAGCACTTCGGCCTGGACTTCCAGGTCATGGGCCGGGTGGCCGACGTCATCAAGGAGTGCGTGGCCATGGGCGTCCAGGTGGGCGTGGTCATCGGCGGCGGCAACTTCTGGCGCGGCGTCAAAAACGGCGAGGGCCACATCGAGCGCACCCGTGCCGACCATATGGGCATGCTGGCCACCGCCATGAACTGCATGGCCATGGCCGACGTGCTGGAGCAGAAGGGCGTGGACGTCCGGGTCCAGACGGCGCTGGAGATCAAGGAGGTGGCGGAGCCCTACATCCGGGCCCGTGCCGTGCGCCATCTGGAAAAGGGCCGCGTGGTGATCTTCGGCTGCGGCGTGGGCTGCCCCTTCTTCTCCACGGATACCGCCGCCGTGCTTCGCGCCGCCGAGATCGGCGCCGATGTGATCCTGCTGGCCAAGAACATCGACGGCGTGTACGACTGCGACCCCGCCAAGAACGCCAACGCCGTGAAGTTCGACGCCATCACCTACGACGAGGTGCTCAAGCGCCGCCTGGCCGTCATGGATTCCACTGCCACCAGCCTGTCCATGGACAACCACATTCCCGTGCTGGTGTTCGCGCTGAAGGACCCCTACAACATCGTCCGTGCCCTGCGCGGCGAAAAAATCGGAACAATTGTGAAGGAGGCATAACCCCATGCTGAAAGACGAGTACAAGATTTACGAGGAAAAAATGAAGAAAAGCATCGAATCCGTTGCCAACGACTTTGCCGCCGTCCGCGCAGGCCGTGCCAACGCCTCCGTGCTCAACCGCATCCATGTGGACTACTACGGCACCCCCACCCCCATCCAGCAGATCGCGTCCGTGGCCTCTCCTGATCCCCGCAGCCTGGTCATCACCCCCTGGGACGCCTCTGCCCTCAAGGGCATTGAAAAGGCCATCCAGGAGTCCGACCTGGGCATCAACCCCCAGAACGACGGCAAGTCCATCCGCCTGAGCTTCCCCCAGCTGACGGAGGAGCGCCGCAAGGACCTGGTCAAGCAGATCCGCAAGTATACCGAGGGCGGCAAGGTGGCCGTGCGCAACATCCGCCGCGACGCCATGGAGAATTTCAAGAAGCAGCAGAAGGCCTCCGAGATCACCGAGGACGAGCTGAAGATGGCGGAAAAGGACCTGCAGAAGCTGACCGACGACAGCTGCAAGGAGCTGGATAAGCTCCTGGAAAACAAGGAAAAGGAGCTCCTGTCTGTCTGATGGGCCTGTTTTCCAAAAAGATCCATCATCACGGGGCGGGGCAGGTGGACATGAGCCGCCTGCCCCGCCACATCGCTATTATTATGGACGGCAACGGTCGTTGGGCGAAGCAGCGCGGCCTGCCTCGCACTGCCGGACATAAAGTAGGGGCCGAGACCTTCCGCAAGATCGCCACCTATTGCAAGGATCTGGGGGTGGAATACCTGACGGTGTACGCCTTCTCTACGGAGAACTGGAAGCGTCCCGCCGACGAGGTGGGGGTCATTATGGGCCTTCTGAAGCAATATATGCTGGAGGCCATCGACTCTATGGAGCGCGATCAGATCCGCCTGCGCTTTCTGGGGGACCTGTCCGCCATCTCACCGGAGCTTCAGGCCCTGGTGGACCGTACCAATGAAATTTCCAGCCATATCCACGGCTTTCAGGCCAACGTCTGCCTGAACTACGGCGGCCGGGACGAGATCCTCCACGCCGCCCGCCGCTTCGCACAGGACTGCACCCGGGGCGAGGCCGTCCCGGACAGCCTCACCGAGGCGGGCTTCTCCGACTATCTCTACTCCGCCGGGATTCCGGACCCGGAGCTCATCATCCGCACCAGCGGCGAGGAGCGCCTGTCCGGCTTTCTGCTGTGGCAGTGCGCCTATTCTGAGTTTTATTTCTGCGATACCCTGTGGCCGGACTTCGACAGCCGGGCCCTGGACCAAGCCATCATCGCCTACCAGAGCCGCGACCGGCGGTTCGGCGGCGTGAAATAGAGAGGATACAACTATGAAACAGAGGATATTGGTGGCTGTGGTGGGGATTCCCGCCCTGCTGGCGGTGCTGTGCATCGCCCCGGCCTGGGCCACGGCCCTGCTGCTGGCGGCCCTGACCGTCATCGCCGCCCACGAGCTGCTGACGGCGGTGTGCGGCCC
>FR884134.1:0-4378 GCA_000435975.1 Oscillibacter sp. CAG:241
AGCAGGGCGCCTGCCGCCGCGCATACCGCCAGCCCCAGCAGCAGCGCCGCCTCCGGGCTCCGCTGCCGCAGCACAGCCGCCAGCACCGCGCCCACCAGGCACACGGCGGCGATTTGCAGCACCGTCTCCATGGTCACAGCCCGAACAGGGACTTCACCAGCTGGAACAGATCGCTGATCTGCCGCACCAGCATCATCATGACCACCACCAGTCCCGCCAGAGTGGTCATCATGGCCTGCTCCTCCCGTCCGCTGCGCACCAGCAGCTGGTTCAGCACCGCCACCAGAATCCCCACGGCGGCTATTTTGAAAATCAGATCCACATCCATGTGTCGTCCTCTACATCAGTAAGATGATAAACAGTCCCGCCCCGGACAGGGCGGCGGTCCACAAAAGCCGCTCCTGCTGCCGCCGGTCCCGCCGCCGGGTATCCGCCAGCCGGTCCAGCCGGCAGGCGGCGGACGTCAGGGCGGATACGATCCGCTCCTCGTCGCCGGTCAGCTCCGTATCCCGGAGTACGCGGCCCGCCTCCGGCGGCTCCAGCTGCCGGAAGGCATCCGCCCAGGCGTCCGGCAGGGGCTGTCCGCTTTCCAGGCCCTCCAGCACGGCGCCGAAATACGCGCCGCACAAAGGCCGCCGGGTCTGCTGCCGCAGCAGGCAGGGCAGGGTACGCCGCAGGCTGCGGATACCCGCCGCCATCTCCGACAGGGCCGCCGACAGCTCCGTCAGCCGCTCCGTCTGCTGCCGCCGGGTCCGGGTCTCAGCCCGGCACAAAAGTGCCGTCCCCAGCAGCACCAATCCCCCGCCCAGGAGCTTTCCTACCACAATTCCTCCACGATGTACTGTCTTTGGCCGCCCTCCCGGCGGATGGTGACGGCCTTTTCAAACACATGCACCTTCAGCAGCTGGGAGAACAGAGGCCTGCGCCCCAGCTCCTGGCGGCCGGCGGCGTGGATGGTGGCCAGAAAGCGCACCCCGCAGTTGGCAGCGGCGGCCATGGCCAACAGATCCTCCCGAACGGTGATCTCATCCACGGCGATGATCTGGGGATTGGCCGCCCGCAGCAGAATGGGGATGCCCACCGCCTTGGGGCAGGCGTCCAGCACGTCGGTGTGCTGCCCCACCGCCATCTGGGGGATTCCCTGGTACATCACGGCGATCTCTCCCCGCTCGTCCACCACGGACACCCGGTGACACGGCAGTTCCTCCGTTCCGTCGGACAGGCCCCGGATCAGATCCCGCAGCAGGGTGGTTTTCCCCAGCCCCGGCGGAGACAGCACCACCGTGCTGCAAAACTGCCCGTCCCGAAACAGCTGCGGCAGGACGGCATCCCCCAGCCCCGGCTGCTCCCGGCCAATGCGTATGGTCACCGACGACAGGTCCCGCAGGTTGGTGTTTATCCCGTCCCGCAGCACGGCGGTGCCGCACACGCCTACCCGGAATCCGCCCCGGGCGGTGAGATATCCCCGGCTCAGGGTCTCCCCGGCGGCGTAGCGGGAATAGTCCGTCACCGCGTCGCACAGCTGCTCCAGGTCCGACTGGGTCACCGTAGGCGGCAGATCGCTGCGGCCCGGGACCACCTCTCCCTCCGGCAGCAGCACCGTCATGGGTCTTCCCGCCCGCAGGCGCAGCTCCTCTGCCAGGGCCATCTGCCCCGGGGCCAGCTGCCGGGCCTGCTGCTGCCACCGCAGCGGCAGCAGTGCCGCCGCCTGCTCATAACGCCGGATGGCATAGCTCTCGTCCATGTTCCACGCTCCTTCTCGTGTGATGGTCCAATGTATGCGGGCTCGTCCCGGCGTATGACAGCAAAAGCCCCCGGCCGGAAGCCGGGGGCTCAGCGCAGCTTGCTGTTTTTTTATTCCTCGCTGTCCCGCTCCCGGAACAGCAGGGTAATGCACCACAGGCCCGCTATGCCCACCAGGGCATAGATGATGCGGCTCAGGGCCGCCAGCTGGCCGCCGCAGATAAATGCTACGCAGTCGAAGGCGAAAAAGCCCACGCTGCCCCAGTTCAGTGCGCCGATGATGACCAAAATAAGCGCGATGCGGTCAATGATCTTCAAAGGGTCTCCCTCCGTTTCCTGACAGGATATATGGCTTAGCCTGCCCCGGACGGACCGGAATATGCAAAAAGTTTTTGCCAGGCTGAAAATTTTTCTAATTTCTGCCGTTTCGGATTGCAATCCCCGGGTCGGATATGTATAATAGAGCGTATGAGCGAACATACCGAACCTTTCGGAACAAAAGAGGAGGAGTTTTTCATGAACAAGAAATTCGAGAAGCTGGGCTTTTACCCGGCAGACATCCTGCTGCCCAAGGATCAGGACATGACCAAGTGGGCCGTGGTGGCCTGCGACCAGTTCACGTCCGAGCCGGAATACTGGCAGGCCGTGGAGCAGACCGTGGGCGATGCGCCGTCCACCCTGCGGCTGATCCTGCCGGAGGCCAACCTGAAGGCCCCCAATGTGGACGAGTACATCGCCGACATCAACGCCTCCATGGACAAATACCTGACGGAGGGCGTGTTCCAGGTGCTGCCCGAGTCGCTGGTATACATCGAGCGCCAGCAGTCTGACGGCCGCATCCGCCACGGCCTCATCGGCATGGTGGACCTGGACGCCTACGACTTCACTCCCGGCTCCGGCGCCCTGATCCGCGCCACCGAGGGCACCGTGCTGGACCGCATCCCGCCCCGGGCCCGGGTGCGCCGCAACGCTCCCATCGAGCTGCCCCATATGATGCTGCTGATCGACGACCCCGACAAGACCGTTATCGAGCCCCTGACCGCCGCCTCCGGCGAAATGGAGACGCTGTATGACTTCGACCTGATGCAGAACGGCGGTCATATCCGCGGCTATAAGCTGACGGATCGCCAGGTAGACGCCGTGGCCGACGCTCTGGAGGGTCTGACCTCCGACGAGGCCATGCAGAAGAAGTACGGCGTGTCCGGCGTGGCTCCCCTGCTGTTCGCCGTGGGCGACGGCAACCACTCCCTGGCCACCGCCAAGGCCTGCTACGAGGAGCAGAAGAAGGGCAAGACCCCCCAGGAATACCTGGCCCTGCCCTCCCGCTTCGCCCTGGTGGAGGTGGTGAACAACCACGACGACGCCCTGCAGTTTGAGCCCATCCACCGGGTGCTGTTCGGCGTGGACCACGAGAAGTTCATGAACGCCTTCCGGGCTGCCTATCCCAATGCCTATGAGGGTCAGGGCAGCGGCCACACCATCGAGTTCGTGTGGAACGGCGAGAGCCACTTCATCACCGTTCCCGATCCCAAGGTCCAGCTGGCCGTGGGCACCCTTCAGGGCGTTATCGACCAGTATCTCCAGGACAACGGCGGCGAGGTGGACTATATCCACGGCGACGACGTGACCCGGGAGCTGGGCTCCAAGCCCGGCAACATGGGCTTCCTGCTGCCCGCCATGGGCAAGGAGCAGCTGTTCAAGACCGTCATGGCCGACGGCGTGCTGCCCCGCAAGACCTTCTCCATGGGCCACGCCCAGGACAAGCGGTATTATATCGAGGCCCGCAAGATCGTCAAGTAATCCCGCGAAAAAGTGTCAAGAAACCCCTGCTTTCGCCTGTTGAAAGCAGGGGTTCTTGAATTGGCCCGGGTCGTGTGGTAGGATAGAGACACCCTGCCGGACCCGGCAGGGCGCACAGGAGGTGCCTGACATCATGCTTTCATTCTATCTGTCCGCCCTGGAAAGCGCCGCGGACAAGGAGGATTTCCGGGCGCTGTACCGCCGCTATCACGGGGTGATGGAGCGGACGGCTCTGGCCATTCTGCAGGACCCGCGCGATGCGGAGGAGGCCGTGCAGGAGGCTTTTATCCGGGTGATTGAAAATTTTTCAAAAATTTATGAAATTCCTTGTAAGAATCTGGGGGCCTGGCTCGTTACTATAGTGAGGAACGAAGCCATCACCATGCTGCGCAGGCGGCGGGACCATCTGCCCCTGGATGAGGATTGGGCGGGCTTTGAACGCCAGGCCCGGGACGCGCCGGACTACGCATCGCTGGTGGCGCTGTTTGCCCGCCTGCCGGAGACATACCGGGCCGCCCTGGAGATGAAGCTGCTCCTGGGGTACAGCGGGGCGGAGATCGCCCGGCGGCTGGGCCTGACGGAAAGCGCCGTGAACACCCGGATCTCCCGGGGGCGGGCGCTGCTGCGTAAAATTTTTGAGGAGGAGGGGATCGAACCATGACCGATCAGGAGTTGGATCAGATGATGCGCCGGGCGCTGCTGGACGCCGCCGCCCAGGAGGCGGAGGCCCTGCCCCAGGAGCCGCCGGAGCTGTCGCCCCGCCATGGCCGGAGCATGCGGGCCATGCTGCGGGACCCCCTGGCCTGGGCCAGGAGCCGAAGGAGACCCGCCCTGC
>FR884134.1:4426-16139 GCA_000435975.1 Oscillibacter sp. CAG:241
ATGCGGCGGCGGTGCTGCTGATGCTGGTGCTGTCGGCGACGTTGCTGGTGACGGTCAGCCCCCAGGCCCGGGCGGATATCACCCGCTGGGTGGCGGAGCAGACCGGAAACGTCCTGGACTTCCAGTTCCGCGGCGATTCCCCCGCCCAGCCCATTCCGCAATATCAGATCACCGCCCTGCCGGAGGGATATGTGGAGACGGAGCGGACAGATTCATTTGCCGCCGGAAATGTGACGTATAAAAATTCCGATGGAGATATGATCCTCCTTGACTATGCATACATGCAAGACGGCGCACTTCACAGGATTATACTGAACGATACCGACACCATGTCGGATATCCGGGTATCCGGCATGCCGGGAAAATTGATCCTCTCAACAGAGGAGAAAAGTTTTGACTGTATTTTATGGATAGACGCCGCGCAGAACTTGCAATTCACAATTACAGCCGTCGCTGAGGAATCCGTCATAATCGCTATGGCAGAAAGCGTTTCTTTGTATGATCCTACAAAGTGAGAAATTTGCTGAAATTCCTTGTAAGGATTCGCGCCCCTCGTTCGTTAATATAGCAGAAGGTGTTGAGTTTTTAAGATTCTGAAAGAAAATGGGAGAGCACCTATGAAAAGGAAAACCCAATGTGTCTTGTTTTTGCTGATGCTTCTGTCCGTGGTCTCAGTGGCAAGTGCCGCCGAGAAAAGAGCAAACCAACGGCGTTATAATCTGTCATTTTCCGGTACTACAGCCTATTGCTATGCCCGATGTGTGGCAGACAATGATACCGACAAGGTCGTAGCAAATGTCATGCTGTATCAGGGCTCCAACGTTGTTGCATCCTGGAGCGCCCAGGGCACCGGGAGCGTCACCATTTCTGAATCCGTCCCGGTGAAAAAGGGCTGCGAATATACCATGAGCCTGACCTGGTCTGTGGCCGGGCAATGGCAGCGTTCCGTGTTCACCAAGGGAACCTGCCCCGGATAACGGGTAAACGACTGAAAGGGGGCGAGGCCCAAACGGTGAGCAAGCTATCCCCAGCGGCAATTCCCGCCAAAACAAGAGAGAAAACGAAAGGAGCGACCCCTGTCATGAAGAAAATGGTAAAGACCCTTCTCTGCCTGATGATGGCACTGGCCATGTCCCTTTCCCTGGCGGTTCCCGCGTTTGCGGCAAGCACTGTGTCCAAGGAAACATGCTCGCACAATACCGGCGGCAGCTATGTTGGTCAGGTTCGTACGGCTGAGCCTCATGGTGATCCCACCACCTACCACAGAGTGTACACCAGCAACCGTTTTTACTGCTCGACATGCAAAAAATACTATACGGTCCACGCATCGGAATCCTATACATTGGAGAAGCACAAGGACCGGGGTGAGACCGAAAATGTAGTATCCTCCAGCAACCACACTCTGGCTAACCCCGCCAAGCACACGTACACCCGCGCAGTCTATTACAGTGTATGCGGCCAGCTGAAAAGTCGTGATACGGTTTTTGCCGGCTGCACAGCCGCAGGCTGCCGGTTAACACAGCGCGTTGACCCCGTCCCTGTGGCGGCGTGACGATATCCATTTGCCATAATTCCCGGGCGCGGGCGGCTTCGGCCGCCCCGCCCACCCTCTTTATTAAAATAAAGCTTGACATACAAGGCTACTTATGATAGACTTTTCGTATAGTTTAGCATAAGTAGCTCGTTTTGCAGAAAGGAGTCCCGCCCATGAACCCTCTGCACCAACTGACCCGGCGGCCAGTGAAGGCGGCCTTCGGCGTTCTGCTGCTGGCCCTGGCCGGGGCCATCCTGTGTCTGTCCGGCGGCCAATACTGGGCCGCTGCCCAGACCCGGGCCACAGTGGAGCGGACCTATACCACCGTGGCCGTTATCACCGGCCTGGGCTCCTCCGAGGAAACGGCCGGCAGTATGAACGCGGAATCCCTGCGGCAGAGCAGCGCAACCGGAGCCGCTATATTCTTTCAGGAGCCGGAGCAGCAGAGCTGGGACATTATCCGCTCCCGCCCGACCGTGGGCATGGTCAGCGGATACAGCCCCTGCCTGAAGCCCGCCATCTCCCTTTACACCGGCCATCGCGGCAGCGATGCGCCCTATGAATACTCCATTGTCGAGATCCGGGCGGACGCGGTCACGGAAGTAATCAACGATTGGTTCGGCGAATCCGGCAGTGCCGTCTGGCAGCTGGACGGTCAGGTGCTGGGGATCTATGGCCTGAACGATGCCTTTCGGGACCCCTCCGGCCAGCGGGCCTCTGTGACGCTGTGCCAGGAGTATGACGACCCGGCAAAGCTGCTGCATCCGGAGGCGGGAAAGCGCTATCTGCTGCTGTCCCACAGTTACACCGACGATGAGTGGTACCTGCGGCGGAACGTAGCCGACTGGGTTTTCATGGATACCAACGTCCAATTGGACCCTTGGTCCCTGGATATTCTGGGGAATCTGATCCGGTATGACCAGCGCGCCAATCCGGACGGAACCCAGTACTGCCGCCCGGCGCATGACGGCGAGTTCACCGACGATGCCGATGGTCTTGTGGAATTGGCCCCGGACGAGCTGATCTACAGCGACCCTGTCACCGGCATAGAGGTCACGAACATCGATCCGGACGCCTTCGGCCGGTTCAGCTTTGCCGTCGATGCGCTCAAGGACACCGGGGAGATCATGGTGGAGGACCCCCAGCAGCCGGGGAACTGGCGCCCGGAGACGGTGGACTATACCCAGTATAACCTGCCCAGCATCCAGGAGCTGCCCGACGGCGTCACCGCCCAGGAGGTCATAGACAGCACCTCCAGCTGGCGCATGGCCACGGAGTCCATCCAGACCAACAACCACAGCGTGCCGGTGCTGGCGGTGGATTCCGTGGAGGGCATGCTGGAATTTGCCTCCGGAAGGACCCAGATCACCCAGGGCCGCAGCATCAGCCAGGAGGAGTACCGCGACGGCGCGGCGGTGTGCCTGATCTCCGAGACCCTGGCCCGGGAAAGCGGCCTGGACGTGGGGGATACCCTGCCGCTGTCCCTGTACGAAAAGGAAAAAAACCTGATGCCGACCATGGTTGGAGACAGCGACCCGACGGCATCCTATTACCTGCCGCAAAGGGGCTTCCAGCAGGAGACGGAGTATACCGTCATCGGTCTGTATCGCCAGAGCAGCGAGTGGGGCAAGACCGTGGCCAGCTTCACCCCCAACTCCGTGCTGACGCCCAAGAAAAGTGTCACCTGCGCCATGGAGACGGGCGGCAGTGCCATTGAGGCCAGTCCTAGCGGCCTTTGGGGGACGATGATCCTGAAAAATGGCACCGCCGATCAGATGGAGGCCCGGCTGAAGGAAAATGGCCTGGGCGGCACGGTTACTTATTACGACCAGGGATACAGCGAAATCGTGGAGAGCCTGGACGGCTTCAGCCGGGTATCCCGGACGGTGCTCTGGGTGGGGCTGGCCCTGTGGGTGGTGGTCCTGGCGGCCTACTGCGTGCTGTTCCCCCTGCAGGAGGGCAAAACCGCCCTGCGGATGTGGACCCTGGGCACGGTGAAGCGGGATATTACCGGGAGCATCTGGCTGTCCTCCGCCGCCGTGGCGGTTATCGGAACGGTGATCGCGCTGGCCGTCAGCATCCCGGGCATGTCCTGGGCCATCGGTAAATTACAGGAGCTGACCGGCTCGGAGCTCGCCATGTCCGTGTCCCCGTGGCAGACGGCGGCCCTGTGCGCCGTGGTGCTGGTCCTGGAGCTGGCAGCCGTGGCCCTGTGCAGCGCCCTCGCCGCCCGCCGGGGCATCCGCAAGGCAGCGTAAACCGCAGAAGGGAGCGATCCGATGACCCCCTACTTTTTCAAGCAAATGCGCAAGCGGACCGGTCTGTGCCTGGTGGTGGTGCTGACGGCGCTGGCGTTTTCCCTGGCCCTGTGCATGCTTCAGCGGTCCCGGGACCAGATGGCCGCGCGCATTGAGGAGGTTTATGACAATCTGGAGGTCCGGTGCAGCGTCACCAACCTCACCGGCACCCAATCGGACCGGCTGAACCTGCCGGAGTGGGTGCTGCGGCTGTTCACCACCGGCATGACCACCGGGAACTTCCAGGAGGATGGCCTGTTCACCCCCTATGTCCGGGATGTACAGGTGCGCTCCACGGTGTACTGCACCCAGCCCGGCGGCACGGTGCCCCATGCCCTCAGCGGCATTACCGGCCTGGCGGCGGACAGCGCCCTGCAGCCGGACTCCGGCTGCACCATCCTCTGGCGGGAGGGCTTCGACGCCTCGGTGTTCCAGGGCAGGGGCTATTCCCTGCTGCTGCCGGAGGAGCTGGCCGCCTGGGAGGATGAGGACGGCTATGTGACCCTGGAGTTTTCCCCTTCGTCCGGTGAAGCGGAGCAGCACCGCTTTCTGGTGGCGGGAACGTATGCCGGCGGGGCCGGGCGGCTGTACTGCCCCTGGTGGGTAGCGCGCCAGCTGTGCCTGGAGGTGTACGGCGCCATCACGATGGACAGCCTGTCCGCCGCCATGGCGGACAACCGGCGCATCGACCAATTCTGGGACGAGTACGGCAGCCGGTATTTTGTGGAGCCCACCCGTGACGGCACGCCGGTGCCCTGGGAGGGGTCCCTGATGTACCGCACCTATCCCTTCGCCCTGGCAATCTATGACGACACGCTGGTCAAGACCGTGGACCAGCTGCACCAGAACCAGAAGCTGCTGGGGCTGGTATCCTGGCTGCTGGGGCTGTCCGCCTTCGGCGTAGGAGCGGTGTTCAGCATCCTGCTGCTGCGTCACCGCAGCCGGGAGCTGAAGCTGCAATACATTCTGGGCCAGGCCCGGGGCGGCATCCTGCTGTGGGCCCTGGTGGAGCACGGGCTGCTGAGCCTGCTGGGCGCAGCCATAGGCGCCGGCGGCTTCTGCATCGTCTTCCGGACGGCCCCGGCCTGGGGGCCGGTGGCGGTGTTCTGGGGGATGAACCTGGCCGGAACGGCTCTGGCGTATCTGCTGACCATGCGAAGGACATTTTTGGAGACGAATTTGGGGAGGGAATGAATATGACCATCGAACTGCGCGACGTATCCTATACCTACGCCGGAAAGTATCAGCGGGTCACGGCGGTGGACACCGTCAGCTATACCTTCCAAAGCGGCACAATGTACAGCATTATGGGCGCCTCCGGCAGCGGCAAATCCACGCTGCTGAGCCTTTTGGCGGGACTGAAGCTGCCCACAGAGGGGGAGATTGCCTTTGACGAGCAGCCCACCCGCTTCATGGATCGCAGCGCCCTGCGGCGGGATACCGTGTCCGTGATCTATCAGGATTTCAACCTGTTCCCGCTGCTGACGGCGGAGGAAAACGTATGTTACCCTCTGCGCCTGCGGAAGGAGGACAAGGACCAGGCGCTGGCGCTGGCCCGGCAGCGTCTGGCGGATATGGGCATCCGGGAGTCGTATTTCCGCAAGCTGCCCAACCAGCTGTCCGGCGGCGAGCAGCAGCGGGTGGCCATTGCCCGGGCCCTGGCTGCGGGCAGCTATGTGATCCTGGCCGACGAGCCCACCGGGAATCTGGACAGCGGCAACAGCCGCATGATCGTGGAGACCCTCCAGCGCCTGGCCCATCAGGAGAAGCGCTGCGTCATCGTGGTGACCCACGATCCCGCCGTGGCCGCCGCGGCCGACGTTCAGCTGCGCATGCAGGACGGCAGACTGACCCAGGAGGAGCAGCAGGCAGAGGCTTAACAGGATAGAATAAACCGAGGCCGGTGGAAAATTCCACCGGCCTCGGTACAGATGAAAAGCACCGCCCGCAGGCGGTGCTTTCTTTGTTTTTTTTACTCGGCGGGGTAAACAGAAACCTGCTTACGATCCTTGCCCAGACGCTCGAAGCGGACAACGCCGTCGGCCTTGGCAAACAGCGTATCATCGCTGCCGATGCCAACGTTGGTGCCGGCGTGGATGTGGGTGCCGCGCTGGCGGACCAGGATGTTGCCGGCCAGAACGAACTGACCATCAGCGCGCTTGGGACCAAGGCGCTTGGACTCGGAATCACGGCCGTTCTTGGTGGAGCCCATACCTTTTTTATGGGCGAAGAACTGCAGACCAATGTTCAGCATGATGCAGTACCATCCTTTCTATGAGATGATTGCGGGGGAACAGGAGACGTTCACGCCTCCATTACTTCAATGTTTTCCGGATACTCGTCGTGAAGCTGGGCCAGATAAACCATCAGCCCCGTCAAGAGATTCTGACAGGTGCTCTCCGCCGTGGGAGCCAGGCCCCCGGGCAGGCGGAAGGAGATGGCAGTGTCCTGCTCACGGACCTTCACCGCGGCACACAGACCCATCACGTCGTTGACGGTGGCTTCCACCAGGCGCACGGCGCTGGTGACGGCGGCGCAGACAAGGTCCTCCCCCTCTGCGGCGTAGCCGCTGTGTCCCTGCGCATCGAAACCGACGATGCGCGCTTCCTCTGTCAGGAATGTAACGGTCGTCATGCGGTCACTCAGAAGGAGATCTTGCCGATTTCCACCTTGGTGTAGGGCTGACGATGACCCTGCCGTTTGCGGTAACCCTTCTTGGGGGTGTACTTGAAGATACGGATCTTCTTGCCCTTGCCGTTCTTCACGACGGTGGCGTCCACCTTCGCGCCCTCCACCACGGGAGCGCCGAACTTGGTGTTTTCGCCGTCGACGATGGCCAGGACCTGGTCGAACACCACGGAATCACCCGCGTTGACGTCCAGCTTCTCGATAAACAGGGTGTCGCCCTCAGAGACGTTGTACTGCTTACCACCGGTCACGATAATAGCCTGCATTACTTGTTGCACCTGCCTTTCCTTTATTACGGACTCGCTGTCGGGGGCGTCCGGCGTGGCCGGAACTTATGACCCATTCAAAGCGGCTTATAGAGTATAACAGAGAAAACGAGGCTTGTCAATGTCTTTTTGCCGTTTTCCGGAAGATATTCCTTTATATCAGGCTGTCCGGGATCAGGGCGAGGATCTCCCTGACGGATATGCAGCGCTCACGGCTGGTCTGGGATGCGCCGGGGCCTGGAAGGCCACACCGTACCGCCGCCGCATGGGGGAAGCTGCGGCGCCGGTTTTCCGAGCGATATCTCCTGTGCAGAGCGCCTTCTGTTTTCTCCGCCGGACATTCCCTCACGCCCGTTTCTGCTTGCGCTGCAATTGGAGCCGGTCGGCGATCATGGCGATGAACTCCGAATTGGTAGGCTTTCCCTTGGCGGAGTTTACCGTATAGCCGAAATACTTCTGCAGCGTCTCGATGTCGCCCCGGTCCCATGCCACCTCGATGGCGTGACGGATGGCCCGTTCCACCCGGGACGGGGTAGTACAGAACCGTTTGGCTACCTCCGGATACAGTACCTTTGTCACAGCGTTGATCACATCCATGTCATTCACCGCGATCATGATGGCCTCCCGTAGGTACTGGTATCCCTTGATGTGGGCCGGGACGCCGATCTCGTGAATGATGGCCGTCACCATCCCCTCCAGCGCCGGGGCGAAGGGCGCTTCCTCCTGCTCCGGTGCGGAGGCCTGCCGCATCAGCTCCAGCAGTGACTCCTCATTCACCGGCTTCGGCAGGAAGAAATACACGCCCATCTCCATAGCCTGGGCAACGGTCCGCCGGTTGCAGAAGGATGACACCACGATGCATCGCGGCTGTTCGCCGCGTAACTGGTTCATCTGCCGCAGCAGACCGAAGCCGTCCAGGCCCGGCAGCACCACGTCTGTCACCAGCAGCTGCGGCCGCAGCCGCTTTACCATGTCCAAAGCGACTTCACCGCTGTCCGTGCTGCCCACCACCAGGAACTCGCCGGCAGCTTCCATATGCTGGCGCAGCATGGTCCGAAATTCCTCATTGGCATCCGCCAATACAACTGTTACCTTGTTTTCCATCTTGTCCCGTTCCTTTTCCACTCAGATTGCGCAGCCAAGGCTGCCTGTTTCACGACAAAGCAACATTTGTCGCTTGGCCTGCATATAATTTACCAGGAATGGACAGGTTTTTCAAGGGGTAATTGTCGAATGCTCGTAACTTATTTTCGACAAAAGCATATTAATTTGGCGCAAGTGACATATATTGTGTAGCTTAACGGTTTCTTAGCCAACATGTTGTTTCTATCCGCGAACGAAATTCGCCCGATAGGACTCGTTGATTTCCCGCAGTTCCCGCTTTCCCTCGATATAGGGGCGGTACATCTCCTCTGCCCGGCCTCCGCCCAGGTTCCCGCACCCGCCGCAGCCCTGGCAGCCGCCGTCGCACAGGGCCCGCCGCACGATTTCCTCCCGTTGGGCCCTGGTGGTGTCCTTTATGAGCACAGAGCGCATATTTCGCACCTCCCTTCACGACCAGTATACCCGCTCATCATGGGTGTATGCCCAATTTTTTTGGCTCACGCGCCAAATTTCGCCTTGACATTTTGGGCAAAATCCTGTATGATAGTCTCAGTTGTAAAGCACCGAAACTTTACAGAGGAGGGACCGACGTGAAAAATCAGACCTATCGCATGACGATGCTGTTCGATTTTTACGGCGAGGTCCTGACCCCGCGGCAGAAGGAATTTTTCGACCTGTACTACAATGAGGACCTGTCCCTGGCCGAGATCGCGGAGAATTACGGCATCTCCCGCCAGGGTGTCCGGGACGTGATCGTCCGGGCCGAGGCCATCATGACGGACCTGGAGGACAAGACCGGTCTTATGAAGCGCTTTCTGCAAATGCAGCAGCAGGTGCAGGCCATCCTGGACGCCGCCGAGAAGATCCAGACCGTCAACTACCGGCAGTATGACAATCCGGAGCTGGCGCGGCTGGCAGACGAGATCACGCGCAGCGCCCAGGCGCTGAAGGAGTAATACCTATGGCATTTGAGGGACTTTCTGAAAAATTAAGCGCCACATTCAAACGCCTGCGGGGCAAGGGCCGCCTGTCGGAGGCCGACGTCCGGGAGGGCATGCGGGAGGTCCGCCTGGCTCTGCTGGAGGCCGACGTCAGCTATAAGGTGGTCAAGGACTTCGTGGCCCAGGTCACCGAGCGCTGCATCGGCGCGGACGTCCTGGACAGTCTCACCCCTGCCCAGCAGATCGTCAAGATCGTCAACGAGGAGCTGGTGCAGCTGATGGGCGGCACCAACGCCAAGCTCACCTTTGCCTCCAAGGGCCCCACCGTGGTGATGATGGTGGGCCTTCAGGGCGCCGGTAAAACCACCAACGGCGCCAAGCTGGCGGGCCTGATGCGCCGCCAGTTCGGCAAGCGCCCCCTGCTGGTGGCCTGCGACGTATACCGTCCCGCCGCCATCACCCAGCTGCAGGTGGTGGGCAAGCAGCTGGATATTCCCGTTTTCGAGATGGGACAGGCCAATCCCGTGCACATTGCCCAGGAGGCCATCAAATACGCCCGGGACCACGGCCACGATATGGTGTTTCTGGACACCGCCGGCCGCCTGCATGTGGACGAGGCCCTGATGAACGAGCTGAAGAACATCAAGGCGAAGGTGCATCCCAACGAGATCCTGCTGGTGGTGGACGCCATGACCGGTCAGGATGCCGTCAACGCAGCCACTGCCTTCGACCAGGCTCTGGGCATCGACGGCGTCATGCTCACCAAGCTGGACGGCGACGCCCGCGGCGGTGCGGCTCTGTCCATCCGGGCCGCCACCGGTAAGCCCATCAAGTTCGTGGGTACCGGCGAAAAGCTGGACATGATCGAGCTGTTCCACCCGGACCGCATGGCCTCCCGTATTCTGGGCATGGGCGACATGCTCACCTTCATCGAAAAGGCCGAGCAGCAGTACGACGAGGAGCAGGCCCGCAAGCTGGAGGAAAAGCTCAAGAAGAACCGCCTGACTCTGACGGACTACATGGAGCAGATGGACCAGCTGCAAAAGATGGGCAACCTGGGCCAGATTGCCGGGATGCTGCCCGGTGACATGGGCAAGCAGCTGGATGCCGCCAACCTGGACGAAAAGCAGCTCAATCGCACCCGGGCCATCATCCAGTCCATGACCCCTCTGGAGCGGGAGAACCCCTCCATCCTCAACGCCAGCCGCAAAAAGCGCATTGCCGCCGGCTGCGGCATGCAGGTGTCGGATGTGAACCGTCTGCTGAAGTCCTTCGAGATGCTCCAGCAGCTCACCAAATCCATTTCCAAGGGCCGCTTCGGCGGCTTCGGAGGTCCCGGCGGCATGCCCACTCTGGGCAAAGCCAAAAAGGGCAAGCTCCAGGGCTTCGGCCGCAAAAAACGTTTGAAATAAGTGCCCAGGCATTTATATAATTTGAATTCTATTATCATTCTGGAGGAAAAACATCATGGTTAAGATTCGTCTGAGAAGAATGGGCGCCAAGAAGGCTCCTTACTATCGCGTGGTCGTGGCGGATTCCCGTTATCCCCGCGACGGCCGCTTCATCGAGGAGATCGGCACGTACAATCCCTGCGTCTCCCCCGCCGAGATCAAGATCGACGCTGATCGCGCCCGCGAGTGGATCAAGACCGGTGCCCAGCCCACCGATACCGTTCGCGCCCTGCTGAAGAAGGTCGACGTTCTGTAAGGCAGGGGCACCATGAAGGAACTGCTGCTCTACATCGCCAGGAGCCTTGTGGACCATCCCGACCAGGTCACTGTGAACGAGGTGGAAAACGGCGACGAGCTGACGCTGGAGCTGCGCGTGGCCCCCGAGGATATGGGTAAGGTCATCGGCCGTCAGGGCCGCATCGCCAAGGAGATCCGCACCGTGGTGCGCTCCTATGCCCAGCGCACAGGCGTCAAGGCATCCGTTGATATCGTGGACTGACCTCCCGATACCACTGCAATGGCTAAAAAAAATAGGACAGGCGTGTGCCTGTCCTATTTTTTTTACGCATTTTCGTCCAGCTTCCGGAAGATGGGCCGCAGCAGCAGGGCCGTCACGTAGCTGAGGCTGCTGTATCCCACCAGAACCCACACGATGCTCAGATAAAACCCCACCTCCGGGAGAAACACGCACACCCCCACAGGCACCGCCCAAATGGCCCAGATCAGCAGCATCCGGGGCAGGTTCCCCACCGCCAGCAGCAGGGCATTTTTCATGTGATTGCGCCAGGTGTTTTCGTACCGGGCCATCAGCGGAAAAACGAAGGTCATCACCATGGCCGCCAATTGCAGGGCGAACACCGCCATCACCTTCCACAAAAAGGCGTCGTTCAGCCGGGCCACATACAGGTCGAACCCGCACAGAACCGCCACGGCCAGCAGAATCAGCCACACCGGCGTGGCTTTTTTCCAGTTTTCGCCCCATGCACGGAAGAACCGCCGGGCCACATGGCCGTCCTCACCGTCGATGACCTTTCCCAGCACCTGATACAGGGCCGCGCAGGACGCGCCCAGGGTCACCACCGGCAGGGAGCACACCAGCCACAGCACGTTCAGCACGATCAGACTCCATACCCGCTCCATACCCCGGGCGAAGGCCCCGTTGGGGTCAAAAAACGACTTCAGCACCGGTCACTCCCCCTTTGCAAGGTCCCGGAACCGGTGGGCTGTCTCCCGTCCCGACAGCACCCGGGCGGCTCCGGCCGCCAGGGCCTCCATCTCGAACTCCCCGGCCATGACCTCCACCGGCGCGATAAAGCGAACCTTTTTCGTCAGATAATCCGCCACATAGGCGGAGTGCGCTATGCCGCCGGTGAGGATGATGCGGTCAATGTCGCCGCCGGCAGCCCCCCCCACAGCGCCGATGGGGTTGGCG
>FR884134.1:16157-61091 GCA_000435975.1 Oscillibacter sp. CAG:241
GCCGTTGGACTGGGCGGCGGTATACAGCATGGCATCGTACACCAGCCTGGCCCTCTCATCGCCCCGGGCCATGCGCCGCTCCACCTCCATGGCGTCGCTGGTGCCCAGGTGGGCCAGCAGTCCGCCCCGTCCCCGTACCAGCTTCATGACGCCTGCCCGGTCATATTTCCCGGAGAAGCACAGCCCCACCAGCTGCTCGGCGGCGATCCCACCGCAGCGCTCCGGCGCAAACAGCAGCTCGTCATCCCGGACGTTGTCCACCATTTTGCCGCCGATGAACAGCCGCACCGACGCGCCGCCGCCCAGATGCAGCACGATCAGGCGGCACCGATCCAAGGGCCTGTGCAGCACCGTTTCCGCGCAGCGAATGGCCATGGCCCGGGTATTCAGGGCGTGCCCCATCATCCGCCGGGGCAGCTCCGGAATCCCGGTGATCCGGGCCATAGGCGGCATTTCGTCCACCGCCACGGGATCGTACACGAAGGCCGGTATACCCAGCGGCTCCGCTATGTCCCGGGCCACCACGCATCCCAGGTTGGAGGCGTGTGCCCCCTGGGTGATGGCGGCCAGATACTCGATCATGTCCCCGTCCACCGCAAAGGCCCCGCTGGGGCACGGCGGCAGCATACCGCCCCGGGCGCACACTGCATCCAGGGTGGTCAGATCGAAGCCCGCCAGCGCCTCCTCCACGCACCGGCGGCGGAAAGGGGCCTGGTCCATAATGGCCCCGAAGGGGGCCAGCTCCTCTCCGCTGTGGCGGATCGTTTTCTGCATCAAGGGCGTCTGCCCGTGAAACACGGCGATCTTGGTGGAGGTGGAGCCGGGATTGATGACCAGAATGCGGTAATCCATGGCGTCAGCCCTCCTTTCGCCGGGGAAACGTCACCCCGTTGCACTTGAGCAGCATCCGGAAGGGGTAATCCCGGTCCAGATAGTTGCGGCAGTACCAGTCATAGGTGGCCTGGGGCAGGTGGACCAGCTCCGGCGCCTCGCAGCGGAAGCTCTCGAAGGTGTGCCGGTCCCCGGACAGCAGGGCCGCCATCAGCTCCAGCCGCCCCTCCTGCCGCAGCCGCTCCATGCACGCGTCCATCACGGCGGCGCAGGCCCGCTCCTCATCGTCGGCCCACAGCTCCTTGTTCCCCAGCCAGAACAGAAATTCCTCCGGGTTCAGGTCCATTTTCGTGGTGATCTGGGACAGCTTGTAAAACCCGGCCCAGTCCCGGTCCCGGAGCACCTGGGTCAGGTACTGCACCAGGCCGTCGTCCAGGGCCACGCAGTCCAGCAGCACCTGAAAGGCGTGCTTTCCGGCGTCCGGGTCCGGCTGCGGCTCCTGCGGGGATTCCTGCTCCCCGTCCCGGCCCAGGAACATGCTTATGGCCGCGCCGGGGTCAAAGCTGTCGTATACCTCCCGGGGGATCTGGGTGCCGTCCTGGGCGGCGCACAGCCGGGCCAGGGTAGGAAAGTCCCCCACCTTCTGCAGCAGCTCCATGCCCCGGGCCACAGGGTCCGTCTCCGTCAGGGTGATACCCTCCGGGGCAGGCCGCTTCCCGTCCATGATCTCGTCGATATATTGCATGCAATAGTCCATCAAGGTCATAAAAAGTTCCTCACTTTGCAGATAACTATCCTAAACTATACCATATCTCCCTCCCCTTTGCAAGGCGCAGCCCCCCTCCCGCATTGACAGAAATTTCCCTCTCTGGTATCATGCAGACAGTTCTGCTCCGGAGGTACTCCCCAATGACCGTTGACGAAATCAAGGCCCGCCAGCTGGCGGCCCAATATCTGACCCGCCCGGGAGAAATGATCGACGTGGCCGCCGGGCTCTGCGGGGTCCAGGCCCAGTTCCTGCCCCAGGCCCTCCACGGTCTGGCCATCCGTTCCACGGATTTCTCCCCGGCTCTGGCCCAGGCCCGGCTGGTGAAAAACTGGACCCTCCGGGGTACTTTGCACATTTTCCCGGAGGAGGACCAGGCCCTGTATCTGGACCCGGACCTGTACCGCAGCCATGACTGGACCATCCCCGATTTCTGGAACAGCCGCCCGGATTGGTCTCTGTCGCCCCAGCGTCAGGAGCTGTTCACTCAGGTGATCCTGAACGCCCTGTCGGGCGGTCCCCAGACCCGGGAGCAGCTGAAGGACCTGTGCCGAACCCAGGGCATGACCCCGGCCGAGGAGGGCAGCCTGTTCCATCCCTGGGGCGGCGGCATCCGCCAGCTGTGTCAGCGAGGCTTTCTCCACTACGCCGTCCGGGAGGAGAAAACCCTCTGTCTGTCCCGGCTTATCCCGCCCCTGTCCCGGGAAAAATCGGCTTTGTCCCGGGTCAAAAGAGCCCTTGTCCACACCTGTCCCACCACCGTTCACGACCTGATGTACTTTTTCCGCGCTTCTTCGACCCAGGTAAAGGGGTGGCTGGATCAGCTGCCGGTCCGGAGCATTGTCTGCGATGGGCGGACATACTTCTATTCGGAAGGCTCCCCGGAGCCGCCGGATATCCCCCGCTGCCTGTTCCTGGCGGGCTTCGACCAGCTGCTGCTGAGTCATGAGAAGAAGGAGAGTCTCTACCTGGCCCCGGAGCACCTGCGCCAGGTGTTCAGCCTGGCGGGCATCGTGTCCCCTACAGTACTTTTGGACGGGATTATTGCCGCAAAATGGCAGAAAAAGGGCCATACCGTCACGGTACAGCCCTTTGTATCCCTATCCGCGTCCGACCGGTCCGCCATTTCCCAGGCGGCAGAGTCCCTGTGGCCGGACCTAAAGCATCTGAAATTTTCTTAAAGACATGAGCTTCTCGGCGTTCCGCTGAGATTCAGGACGGCCTCCAGCACGCCGCCGCCTACAGCCAGGGCTTTATCCGACGCGGTGGTGCAATACTCCGGCTTGCACCGGGGGTCCACGTCGCCGGACTTCATCCCCTTGAAAACAGGCGTTCCGTCGGCTAAAATCCCACGCAATACGCCGTCAATGGTGCATTTCATGAGTTCTCCGTCCACCTCACCGGCTATGTCCCCAGCCCGGACCACCGCGCCAATTTCCAGCTTCTGGCAGAATATCCCGTCCGCCGGGGCCCGCAGCACCCGCTCCCCGGCGTATCCGCCGATGAGCCCGGGAATGTTGGTGTTGGGCAGGGCGCTTCCCCGGTAGATCACCCGGCCCAGGGTATGGCCCCGCATGGTCTCCACCACGGCGTGGCAGTCCTCCCCCGCCGTGAAGCCGGGTCCGATGCCGACAACAACCGGCGCATCGTCTATTTTCGTGCCCAGGTTGCGCTTGGCCAGGATGGCATCCACCAGGGCGTCGGGCCGCAGCTGGGCGCGGCAGGCACAGTCCGGGTCCGCCAGCACCGGGATCAGGCCCCGGCGCAGCAGGCTCTCCGCCTCCTCGACGCTGTCCGCCCGACGGGCGGTCACATCCTCCACCGTCATCTCCCCCAGCAGGATAGCCTGGGAAAAGCAGACCGTGCGGCGGATGGCAGTGGGAGCGGGCAGGTCAGTCATGACCACCTGCATCCCGGCCCGGTGCAGCCGCAGGGCAATGCCGGAGGCGATATCCCCGGCGCCGCGAATGAGAACCTTCATGAAAATCCCTCAATTCCCTGTTTTTTTACAAGAATAGCATGTTCCGGCCCCACCGTCAAGGTTGACGCAGGAGCCGGAAGCTGATACAATAACGGCATGGAACAGAAATTAACGTACAATCTGGCGGTCCGGCTGTTTTCCGACGAGAAATGCTTCGGGCCAGGGGTAGCACAGCTGCTGCACCGGGTGCAGGAGCTGCATTCGCTGCGGGCGGCAGCCATGTCCATGAACATGGCCTATTCCAAGGCGTGGACCATCACCAAGCACGCCCAGGCCGCCCTGGGCTTTCCGCTGCTGCACTCCATCACCGGCGGGCGAGGCGGCGGCGGCGCGGAGCTGACTCCGGAGGGAGAGCGGCTGCTGGAAGCCTACGATGACTACTGCCGCCAGCTGCGGGCCTTTGCCGACGGCCTGTTTCAGGAAAAGTTCGGCTATTTACAGGAAAAATAGCCTTTGACAGGCTGAAGCGAGACTGTCAGAAAAGCCTCGCAGAGTTCGCGGCCCGCAGGCCGCGAATAAGGTTTGATCCATTTTTCGCGGCGGCGCCCCCCAAGGGGACTTCCGTTGGGCGTGTACGTCGCGAAAAATACTTTGCGCTGGCCTCGGCCCAGCGGAACTGGCCTCGGCAGACCCGACGGCTGATGTCGGGCCAGAGTGTGTTCGTGGGCGCTTGCGCACACGGACGCGCGGGTCGGAGCGAAATCCCTTTTGTCAAAAAAGGGCGCCGCCCTTTTTTGACAAACTCAGCATCCGTATCCCGGGGGATACGGATGCTTTTTGTCTCTTTTACCACTTGTTCTCAACCTTTTCGGCAAAGCCCAGCATATCCCGGACCTGGATGACCCGGCCGTCGTCCAGGGTGGCCGCGCCGGTGAAGCGCCCGAACACCTGGTGCTGGTCGGACTTGATGAGCTTCACGTCCGTGCAGGCGGCCCGGTCCAGAATGGGGTCAAATTTCATCTCAAACCGGCCGTCGTCGGAGGTGAAGCGCCAGGGAGACAGGAAATCGTCCCTCCCGTCCCTCTGGGGGATGTGGAAGCACACCTGGCTGAGCTTGTGGGCCTTGCCGCCGTAGAACAGCATATTCTCGCTGGCGGCAGAGGTATCGCCAAAGCCGTAGCCGATGTTCCAGCCGAAGGGCACGCCGTCCGCCAGACCGGAGGCGCTGCCCCAATACCAGGTGTTGTGATACGTCCACACGCCCCGGCCCCAGTCCAGCACGCCGAAGGAATCCGCCGGGTCGAAGCAATAGGTCTTGTCTCCCAGCTGCACCTGGCCCCGGGCCCTCATGCAGTTGATCTTCTGGTTGTAATAGAAGCAGCCGGGCTTCGGAAACGGCGTGCAGATGACCATGGACTCCTCCGGCTCCTCCGTCAGGGTGACGGAGCCGTCAATGGTCTGGCCGTTCAGAAAATTCTCCATACGGAATGTCAGCTCCCGGCCCTGGGGCACATGGCGGAACACCAGGGCATAGCCCCTGCCGGAGGTGGCTGTGGTGCCGGAGGCAGAGCTCTCCGGCAGACCGGTCCGGCCCATGGGAAAGGCCCGCATGGGGCTTTTGGTCCGCTCCCAGCGCTGGTCAAAATGCAGGAACGAGATGGAGTCCAGGCCCATATACCCGTTGTCGTCAATGGTCAGAGCCACGGCAAAGTGGTCATTGGCGATGAGATAATAGTCCCACTCCTTGATGCGGGACGCCGGGGCCTTGATATCCGCCCGGCAATAGATGGGCAGAAGCCGCTTGGCATAGCCCGGCTCCCGGAGATTGCCGCTGCCGTCCAGCAGGGGCCCTGCGGTGGTGATCTCATGCTGCATGGTGGTACCCTCCCGTTTTATTTTCTTTATTGTACCATACGCCGCCGCATTTTTCCACCAGGACTTCCCTTTTGGGAAAATTTCCTGTATACTGAAAAAAACAGGGAGGCACTGCATATGGAAAACGAAGCCATTCAGCCCGGCCGGTGGCGGCATTTTAAGGGAAAGGAATATCAGGTGCTGGGTATGGCCCGGCACTCAGAGACTCTGGAGCAGCTGGTCGTATACCGGGCTCTGTACGGTGAGGGCGGTCTGTGGGTGCGGCCCGCGGCCATGTGGCTGGAGACCGTGGACAGGGACGGATACTGCGGCCCCCGGTTCGTGCGGATCGGAGACTGAACCATGAACTATACCATTGTACGGTCCCATCGCCGGACCATGGCCATTCAGATCAAGCGGGACGGCCGGGTGGTGGTCCGGGCCCCATACGCCGCCACCGATGAAGAAGTCCGCCAGCTGGTGGAAAAGCACCGGGACTGGATCGAAAAAAGCCTGGCGCGCCAGCGGGAAGCTCCGGCCGCATCGCCTCCGGAGCTGACGGAACAGGAAATGGAGGAGCTGCGCCGGCGTGGGCAGGAGATCCTTCCGGGGCGGGTAGTCTATTGGGCGGCACGGATGGATGTTTTACCCACGGGGATACGGATCACCGCCGCACGGACCCGCTGGGGCAGCTGCTCCGGAAAAAACAGCTTGTGCTTTTCCCTGTTCCTGATGCGCTATCCCATGGAGGCCATTGATGCGGTGGTGGTCCATGAGCTGGCTCACATCCGCCACAAAAACCACGGGCCGGACTTTTATCGCCTGGTAGAGGGCACCCTGCCGGACTACCGACAGCGCATCAGGCTTCTGAAGCTGCCGCCCTCCAGGAGTTAAGGCATTTTAATTGAAGCCGCATTTTCCTATTGTGTCCACCGGGAAAACGTGATATGATGGACGATAGAAAACCACAAAATAGGAGGAAGAATCTATGAACGATACCTGGGATCTGAGTATTCTGTACAAGGATTTTGACGACCCCGCCTTTACCGGGGACATGGCAGCCCTGGACCAGGCCATCGCGGCAGTAAACGCCCTGGCCGGTGAGGCGGCGGGCATGGACCACAGCCAGCTGGTGCATCGCTTTTTGCAGGTGCAGGAGCAGGTGGAGGAGCTGACCAACAAGCTCTTCATCTTCTGCAGCCTTCGGTGCAGCGCCAATACCGCCGATACCAAGGCCAACAGTCTGGGCGACCAGCTCAGCGCCAAGCTCAGCGGCTGCGCCGCCGCCAATGCCTCCCTGCGCCGGACGGTGGCAGGACTGGAGGACCTGGACGCCATCATGGACGCCGACCCGGCCCTGGAGCCCTATCGCTTCCTGCTGGAGTCCATCCGCCGGGACAGCAAGTACCTGCTCACCGACCGGGAGGAGGAGCTGTTCGCCCGGATGAACATCTCCGGTGCTTCGGCGTGGGAGACTCTGCGGGATAACCTGACCAGCAGCGTGAAGGTGGAGTATAACGGTGGGGTCACCAACCTGTCCGCCATCCGCAATCTGGCCTACGATCCCGATCCCGCCGTGCGCAAGAGCGCCTATGAGGCGGAGCTGGCGTGCTATGACAAGATCAAGGACTCCGTAGCCTTCGCCCTGAACAGCATCAAGATGCAGGTCATCAACGAGTGCCAGGTCCGGGGCTATGCCTCCCCCCTGGACAAGGCCCTGTACCAGAGCCGCATGAAGCGGGAAACCCTGGATGCCCTGCTGGGGGCCATGGACGAATACATGCCCAAGTTCTGGCAGTATCTGCGGGCCAAGGGCAAGGCGCTGGGCCACGAGAACGGCCTGCCCTGGTATGAGCTGTTCGCCCCCATGGGCAAGAGCGACAAAAAGTATACCACCCAGGACGCCAAGGATTATCTGCTGAATATCTTCGGCGGCTTCGACAGCCAGCTGCACGACATGGTGGAGCGGGCCTTTGACGAGGCATGGATCGACTTCTATCCCCGTAACGGCAAGGTGGGCGGCGCCTTTGACTGCGGCGTGCCCAGCGCTAAGCAGAGCCGGGTGCTCACCAACTTTGACGGCGCCTTCGGCGACATCGTGACCCTGGCCCATGAGCTGGGCCATGCCTTCCACGATCAGCAGGTGTTCTCCCACCCGCTGGTGTGCCAAGAGTACACCATGCCCGTGGCGGAGACGGCCTCCACCTTCAACGAGGTGCTCACCGTCAGCGCCGCCATTGACGCCGCCGAGAGCAAGGATGAGAAGCTGGCCCTGATCGAAAGCCAGCTGTCCGACGCCTGCCAGATCATCTGCGACATCTATTCCCGGTTCCTGTTCGAGTCCTCCGTGTTCGAGGCCCGGCCCCAGGAGTTCCTGGACGCCGACCGCCTGTGCCAGCTGATGCTGGAGGCCCAGAAGAAGGCCTATGGCGACGGGCTGGACCAGAACTGCCTGCACCCCTACATGTGGCTGTGCAAGGGCCACTATTACAGCGGCAGCCTGAGCTTCTACAACTTCCCGTATGCCTTCGGCGGCCTGTTCGCCCGGGGCCTGTACGCCAAGTATCAGCAGGAGGGCAAGGACTTTGTGCCCCTGTATAAGAAGATGCTCCACGCCACCTCCGTCACCTGCGTGGAGGATACTGCCAGGATTGCCGGCATCGACCTGACCGACAAGGCCTTCTGGCGGCAGGGGCTCCAGTCCCTGGCCGACGAGATTGACCTGTTCTGCCAGCTGGTGAAGTAAATCCGCACTGCAAAAAATCGCCGCGACAGCTGTCGCGGCGATTTTGATTACTGTTCGTTTTTTTCGGCGGCAGGCTTTTCGCCGAAGCTCTCCTCCAGCCGGTGGAGGCCCTCCTCCATCTCGTGGAAGCCGGACAGGTCCGGCTGGGCCAGGGTCTGCTGGGCCAGGGCCAGCTTCTGGCAGAACTGGCGGTTCAGCTCGGCGTATTTATCCCGGGACTGGGCGCACCAATCCGCCTGCCGACGGGCCATGGTCCGCAGCTCCTCGATGGCCTTGGCCCGGAACTCCTCCGTCCGCCGGTGGGCGCTGATCTCGATATCGGCGATGTGGTCCTTCAGAGACTGATACTCCGCTGCCTGGGCCCGAAGGTCCTCCGTCTCCTGCCGGAGCTTCTGTGCCTGCTCCTGGAGCTGGCGGAACTGATCTTGCAGCTGCAGGCAGGTATCCGCCGCCGCGCTGTTCTCCAGCACGGACTGGCGCAGGGTGCTCAGCTCCGCCTCCATGGTGCGGTTCCGCTCCTGCAGGCTGCGATTTTCCTCCTCCAGAGCGGAAATGCGCTGCTGACTCTCCCGCGAGGTCTGCTGGATATAGCTGATCACGTCCTCCCGGTCAAAGCCGCCGAACAACGCCGTTTTGAAATTGGTATTCATCCCGTATTCCCCCGCTATTCTGTAAATTTGTACACAGTATAGCACAAGGGCCGGATAAAATCAACCGTTTTTCCCGATCATGGCGTAAAGGGCTTCCAGTGCGTCGGACAGGGTCCCCAGCCGGTCGATCAGCCCCAGCTGCACCGCCTGGCTGCCGTACAGAATGGTGCCCACGTCGTTGGACATATCCCCGTCGGCCAGCATCAGCTGGCGGAAGGCATCCTCGGTAATGCGGCTGTGCCGTGCCACAAAGGACACGATGCTCTCCTGCACCCGCTCGAAATACCGGTACGACTGGGGCGCGGCGATCATCAGGCCCGTCATGCGCACAGGGTGCACCGTCATAGACGCCGACGGCACGATGAACGTCTCCCGCCCGGACACCGCCAGGGGAATGCCGATGGAATGCCCGCCTCCCAGCACCAGGGTCACAGTGGGCTTCGTCATCCCCGCCACCATCTCCGCGATGGCCAGTCCCGCCTCAATGTCACCGCCCACGGTGTTCAGCAGCAGCAGCACGCCGTCCACCTCCTCCGACTGCTCCAAATGAGCCAGCAGCGGCAGGACATGCTCATATTTCGTGGTTTTCGTGTTGTTGGGAGCCACGCTGTGGCCCTCCACCTGGCCGATGATGGTCAGGCAGTACACGCTGCCCCGCTGACTTTCTACCAGGGCAGCACCCAGGTCATAAAGACGCTGGGCGCTCTGGTCGCCGGACTGCTCCGGCAGATGATTGGGTTCCTCCGTCATGGAACGCACCTCCTTATCGGAGATAGCATGTGCATTCCGGCGGAAATCATTCAATTCTGAGGCTGATCCGGCGGGGTGGGACAGAATATGCAGACCGATGCCCCGCTCCAGCTCCGGAATGCGTCGCTTATGGGCCGCAGGCGTATCATATGGTATTCCTCTCAAGCGGCATGAGCAGGCCGTATATCGTCAAACCTGCCGGATATTTCCGGCAAAAAAGTAAGGAGGGAAGACCAAAATCTTCCCTCCTAACAAGGACACACGGTATTTTTACTTGCCTGCTGCCACAGACTCAACGTGCTTGACCTCGCGGCCGTTATAGGTACCGCACTCCGGGCACATTCTGTGAGGCAGATGCAGCGCGCCGCACTTGGGGCATGCCACGAGACCGGGAGCCGCCAGCTTCCAAACGGAGCTGCGTCTCTTATTGCGTCTTTGCTTGGATACTTTTCCCTTAGGTACTGCCATGTTGACACCTCCTTGGTCTTAACTGCCTGAGCAGTAGTGTATTTGTAATATGCTCACTCGTCGTCCTGCGCGAGCAGCTGGGCCAGCTTTGCAAGCCGCGGATCGACCTGCTTTTTGCAGCGGCACGCCTCGCGGTTGAGGTTGACGCCGCAGCCCGGGCAAAGGCCCTTGCAGTCCTCGGAGCAGAGGGTTTTCGTGTCCATATCGAGGATGAACGCGGTGCCGGCCAGGTCCGCCAGGTCCACCTCATCGTGGTCCAGCAGGACAATGTCGTCGTTCTCCATGTCCTGCTTCTCCTGGGCCAAAACGCACGAGAAGGACGCGGACTTGGGAGCGTCAAACTCCTCCATGCACCGGTCACATACGCAGCGAAGCGTCGTACTTGCCTGAAGCTCACACAGCAGCACGCCTGCCTGGTTATACACCCTGCCGTCCACAACAACCGGGCGAACCACGGGCTTCTCTCCGCCGAATTCCAGGTCGGACAGGTCCATCTCAAAATGGAAATCCTGGCTGGCGCCGGGAGTATGCAAAAGCCGGTTCACATTCAGAATCATAGTACACCTCGCAATGACACGAGTAGTATTATACTGAATTTTCCTCCCCTTGTCAAACATTTTCTCATAAATATTTTGACTTTTTTGAAAAAGACGGTAGAATAAGAGCAGACTGGAAATTCTACGGTAAGGGAGGCCCCTTCATGCGGGAGATCACCATCGGAAAAAACGATGCCGGTCAGCGGCTGGACCGCTTTGTGTCCAAAAGTCTGCCCCTGCTGCCCCCGGCGCTGCTTCAAAAATACATTCGCCTCAAGCGCATCAAGTGCAACGGTGCCCGGGCCCAGCGGGATCAGCGCTTGCAGGAGGGCGATGTGCTGCAATTATACATCAATGACGAGTTCTTTGACAAGCCCCGGGAGGATAATCTTTTCCTGACCCTGTTCAAGCCGTCGCTGGATATCGTATATGAGGATGAGAACCTAATGCTGCTGAACAAACGGCCGGGGCTGGTGGTCCACGCCGACGAGACGGAGAAGGTCAACACCCTCATCAATCACATCCAGGCGTACCTTTACCAGAAACGGGAGTGGAACCCCCGGTGGGAGAACGCCTTTACCCCGGCCCTGTGCAACCGCATCGACCGCAACACCGGAGGCATCGTCATCGCCGCCAAAAATGCCGAGACCCTGCGCATCATCAATGAGAAGATCCGGGACCGGGAGATCGACAAGCGCTACCTGTGCATCACCCTGGGCCGTCCCCGTCCCCCAGAGGGGGAGGTATCCTGCTTCCTGCTGAAGGATGAGCAGAAAAAGCAGGTGTCCGTGTACCACCGCCCCGTCCCCGGCGGCAAGACCGCCGTCACCCGCTACCGGACCCTGGAGACCCGGGGGGAGCTGTCCCTGCTGGAGGTGGAGCTGCTGACGGGCCGCACCCATCAGATCCGCGCCACCATGGCCGACCTGGGCTGTCCCCTGCTGGGTGACGGAAAATACGGCGACGGCAGGGCCAACCGCCGCTACGGCGAGACCCGCCAGGCGCTGTACTCTTATCGCCTGACCTTCGACTTCCCCACCGACGCCGGGATCCTCGGCTATCTCCGGGGCCGCAGCTTCCAGGTAGACCAGGTCCCCTTCCGGGATAAATATTTTGGCTGACCGCCTGCATCAGCGCCTATTATGCCAGCAAGAATGACAGCTTGTAACAGGAGAACGGAAATTATGCGGTTATGTAAACCGGTTCCCCAGCTTTCGCGGAGTGAAAAACTTCGTTTTCCGTCCTGGAAAAATCCTGGTAAAATCCCGGAAAACAGTTGCGGCACATAGCATTTAGCCGTTGTGGAAAACCCTGTGGAAACTGTGGATAACTCTTTGTAGAGCCTTCCCGGTACAGGCTTTATGTTGCTTTTTGTCCATTCCCTCGTTTTACACAAAAGTAATGGAAAGCGCGGATTTCGACAAAACTCCTGTACTTCCCGGCGGTGGGTCAAGTCCCTCAAACTCCCTGCCGCCGGAAATTTCCGTATCGTTCCGCGAAACTTTCTGCATCCCCGCCGTCATGAATACGCCCCGTATTTCCCGCCGGAGCGTGAAAAGTCAAGGGGTAAATGCGAAAAAGTGCAAAAAAATTTATTTTGACGTGCTTTAAGCGGCTAATATGCTGTTTATGCAAGCCTCGTATATGTCCGCAGAGCTGTAATAATCAAAAATTCCCCGCGGATAGTCGTTAATCCATTTTTCGAGTTTTCGGGTATCTGCGGGGGTAACTTTATCAAGGCTAATACCTTTCGGATAATGACGACGCACCATTTTATTTTGATTTTCATTTGAGCCGCGCTCGTATGAGCTGTACGGGTGGCAATAATAAACCGTTGTGCGTGAGTCTTTTTTTCGGCAGCTACGCTCGAGTCCCTCGTAGTCGGAAAATTCGGAGCCGTTGTCTATGGTTATGCTTTGAAATACTTTTGAAAAGAGTCCCACTCCGTAACTGCGCTCTATTCCGTCAAGGGCTTTTATCACGCTTGCGGCGGTGTGGTCTTTCATTATCCTTATAATTTCGTAGCGGCTATATCTTTCAGTAAGCACAAGAAACGTTTTCTTTGTGCCTTTTTTACCTACGACGCAATCCATTTCCCAGTGACCGAAAGAGTCCCTCTCCGCAACTTCTGCGGGGCGCTTTTCGATACTTTTACCCGCGGGCGCTCTGTTCGGCTTTACGCGCTCGTATTTCTGCTTATCCTTGTTGCATTTAACGGGCAAGTCCTTGTTTGTTATCGTAAGAAAAACGCCGTCCTCGATATAACGGTAAAATGTCGTTTTTGAAATGGTAGTATTGAATTGCAACCCTTTACGTTTGATTTCTCCAAGAATAGCACCAGGCGCGTATTTTTCTGCTGATACTTTATACTCAAGGTATGTAGCGTACTCGTGGTCGGAGCCTATCTTTAATCCCGCGCCCTTTGCTTTAAGGTTTGCGCGGTATTTTTCCTCGGCAATGTCGGGGCTGTACCGCTCCTCCTCGGTCAAATCGGAATTGAGGCGAGTATATACACCTCTTTTTAATTCTCGGTATATAGTGCTGACGTGTACGCCGAGCAGTGCCGCCATTTTTGCGGGCTTAATACCGACCTTTTGCCAAGCCTCTATTTGCAGACGGTCTGTAAAAGTAAGGTGTTTGTAGTTTCTCATAATAAAATCGCTCCGTTTTATTAAAATAATATAGCCCGCTCCCACGGAGGGAACGGGCTCAAGTGTGCTCGGTTTACCTGTCTGTTATTCTCAATTCCCGTTTGAGTGCCTCTTGTAAAGCCTGGGAAAAGTTAATATTTGCCTTTTCTGCCGCGTAGCAAAGCCAACTCGGGAGAGTACAATTTTTCTTAACTACTCTCATTTCGTTTTTGCGCCGATATTCTGCAAAGTCAACGTCTACAAGCGTTACGATTTCTCCTTGTGCCGTTTTAACAGTATCGAGCTTGCGGGGTGTAGGTAGCGCTTTCCCGTCGTCCTCCATATCAACACCCATTAAGCCGATAGCGTCCCGCGCCATTTCGATAGCGTCGGTTAAATCCTCGCCTTGTGTGTTAATATCAAAATCGGGAATATAAACCGTAAAGCCCTTATCCTCGGGTATAAGCAAAATAGGATATGAATTTTTCATATATAGTTACCTCCAATAAAATATATATTAAGCTCGGGCGGCGTGGGGCTCATTTGAGCCCCCGCCTTTTAATTATTGCCCTTGCGAGATTTTCTTTTAATTCTCTGTGCCTCGGGATTGTTTCGCTCTCTTTTCCGTTGGTGTAGATGTCGTGCCCGCCTCCGTTTCTTTTTAAGTACCAACCGTTTTTTTCGAGTAGCTTTATGAGGTCTGCTCTTTTCGTTTGTATCATCTCCTCTCTATGTTTATATTATACGCCTTTAATGCGTATTTGTCAAGCCCTTTTTCAAAACTTTTTGCGGTTTTTTGCAATTATTATTGAAAGCGCGGCGGTTTTCTGATATAATAAGGGTACCACACTAATTTAATAATTTGTTTTATGCTGTAAGTGCGCTTTTTTTACTTCGGTAAAAATGCGGGCTCGTTTTTGCGTCTTATAGCGTAAAACATAGAATTAGTGTGGTAGCAATTCGGAGCTTGCGTTTTTCGTGCGTGCAGCGACGAGTTGCACGCACTTTTTTTATGGAGGTATGGAAATGGGGTTGTTTTCTAAAAAAGTAATTGACGAGTTTTCTTGCGACGTATGGGGTACGGCATACACAAACGAAAACGGCACAAGCCGCCAAACATACATAGCACGGTTAAAGGTGGGCGACGATTTATTATTCCACCCTGCGCCGACTGCCGATTATCCCGATACGATAGGTGTATTTAATAAAAAGAACGAGCAAATAGGTTTTATAGGGTATAAGGACGTAAACAAAATAAGAGGCTTATATCTCCATAACAAAGCCTCTGTATCGGTAGAAAAGATAATTAACTCCGAGCGGGGGTTATGTGTAGTAATGCACATTAAAATTTATAAATAAAAATAAGGCGGAGGCTTAATTGCCCCCGCCTTTTGCTTTAGTCGTCGTCCTCGAACTCGTCGCCCTTGTCTATTTTCAAGCCCGCCTCCTCAAACGATTTTGTCATTTCTTTTAAGTATTCCTCTTGTGCTGCGCGTATTTCTCCGATATTATTCTGCACGGTGTCGCGCAATACGTTTGTTGCTCTCGTGCCTGGGTGGTTGACGTGAAAACCGTATATATTGTTTTCGTACCTCATAAACGCCCGTTTGCCGTCTTTCGGCATAGTATGCGGTTTTACTCCAAACTCTACCCAATGCGGCGAGGCGTGCGAGGGTAATTTATTCTTTTTTTTGACTTTTTGCCAAGAGTAAAAGCCGACTTGTAGCGTCGGCTGCCCCGTAGAATAATTTATCATAACCCAGGTGCCTATATGGTTTTTGAAACGCTTTGAACGGACGGGCACGTTTTCGCGTAAGTATTTCCGCACGACTTTTCCCGAGGCTCGCAGAGCTGTTTTTGAGAGCCCTATTATTGTTTTTTTCGCCTCGTCGCTTTTGTCTACAAAGGTTATGTTATATTTATTTGCCATACTTCGACTCCTTTCGGAAAGTGAAAAAGCGGCGGGCGAGGTTTCCCTCAATCCCGCCGCTTTTCCTATGTGAATTTAAGGAGGACTATTTAAGCAGAGCGTTTACGCGGCTCTGCACGGCGCTATAATCATAGCCCGCGGCTGTAAGCCTGTTTTTGCGGTCTGCACCGTTGCCCCAGGCTCCGCGGATAACCTCGCGGGCGATTTCGTCGACGGACTTTTTCGGCGCGGTGTCAGCACCTACCGCCGTGCCGCTCTTTGTAGTAATAAATGTGTCGTAGCCCGCCGCCTTGAGCTTTGCCGCCATAGCGTCGGCGTTTGCCTTTACGGAGTAGGCTCCGACCTGGACTTTATAGAGGTTGCCGCTCTGCACAATGTAGGTATCAAAGCCCGCGGCTTTGAGCTTATCGGCAAGGGCGGTAGCGTTGCTCTTTTTGCTGAAAGCCCCCGTCTGCACACGGTACAGAGTTTTCTCCTCCGAGGGTTTCGGCTGCTCTGCGGGCTTGTCTTGTGCTGCGAGCTTTGCTTTTACCGCGGCGCGGAACATATCCATTGTGTAGGAAAAGTTTTTCCACCAGTTATCGGGGTCGCCGTGGTTACTTCCATAACCGAGAGCGTGCGCCTCGCGGTGGCTTACGATATTATCAACCGACAAGCCGTACTCCTTGCAGAGATAAGCGCAATACTCAATAGCGGTATCGCGCACCGCCTCAAAATACGCCTTGTTCGTGAGCCCGTCCTCGCACATTTCAAACTGAATATATGCGGGGTTGTAATTATAAGAGCCTTTCGAGCCGCTCCCAACGCCCCAACAACAATAATTGTACGGGAGAATGTTTGCAACCCTTACGGCTCCGTTTTTATCGTAGCCGATAAAGGAGTGAACGCAAACGGAGCGTTTCATTACCGAGGCGGGGTTATTCCAATGGTTGCCGTACTGGTTTACGCCCACCTCGTCGGGTGCGTCAACGTAGCGTTTCAAGTACGGGTTATTTGCACCCGTACTATGTACGACAATGCCCGCGGGTTTCATTTTTCGCGCCGCCTTGTAGCAATCGTTCTTTGTTGCGTATGCCGTAATGATGTTCATACTGTTTTAATCCTCGCTTTCTGTATAACTCGCGTTTTCGTGCTTGATTTCTTTCATATACTCGTCTGCCTGGATAGCTGCCGAGGTAAAGCTGTTGTTTTTCCACCAAGCCCAAAGCGTAGCCGCTACGGTGGCGGCAGCCGTGAGCATAGAGTACAGCTCGTCCTCTGCAAAGGGCAGCGGGTTTTTGCCGAGCATAGTTAAAACCTGGTTAAGCAGCGTTACCACAAGCACAATAGTACGTACTACGGTTTCAACCGATACTTTCTTTTTCTCCATTGTATTATTTTCCTCCTTTCTCGGTTTGCTCCTTGTGCGGCTCTGTCGGCAGCTCCATAATATCGTGATATAATTCTGTCGCTACGTCATTACCGCCGAGGGCGTGATATGCTTTATATGCCCTTGTGAGTGCCTCTTTTGCATAAAGAGGGCAATAACCGCGCTCGGTATACTTATCGTATGAGCGGATTATTTCAGCTCGCAAAAGGCATTGTAAGCCGTTTTTAATTGCCTTGAGCTTAATTAGCATAGTGCCCGCAAATGTTACGGCACCGCCGCAAAGAAACGGTATAAGCCAGGATAAAAACGTATCTAACATAGCCTCCGCCTCCTTAAAGCTCTTTTTCGCAGCGGGCGAGAGTGTCCGCTGCCTGTTTTCTCATTTCGGCAAGGTCAGCCGCTACGCTTTCGGCAATTTCTGCTTGAGCGATAGCCTCGGCTTGCTTTTGTATAATATCCGCTTGCAGCCTTGCCACGCTGCAAAGCTCCTCTATAAGCTCATAATTTCCCATTACTCGCCCTCTGTCCCGTCGTTCTCAACCTCGGGAGGGGCGGGGAAAGTAACATTAAACGGAAAGCCCTCTTGTTCGGGGAGGTCGCGGAGCGCCTGGCGATATATAGCCCAGGCTCCCGTAATAATTTCTCCGAGCGATTTTAAGAACGAAAGCCAGGCGGTAAAAGAGGTTCCGCTCGGCACGCTGATATTAAAGCGGTCGAGAGCTACGCGGCTATCGGTTTCGTTAAGGAGTTTATCTCGGATTTTGCGAGCAAACGCCGCCGCGTCCTCCTCGTTAAGCTCCTCGCAAGCTCGCTTATATGCCGCTTGCAGTACCTCCATTGTTTCCGCTTTCTGCGCCGCTGCCATTGCCTCCGCTTGTGCGAGTCTTTTATAGATATTCTCTTGCATTGTATGTAGCCTCCATATTCTTAAAATAATTTATCATTTTGAGCCGCTCGTGGTAGGTATCTCCGCGGGCGGCATTTGCAAGCCAGGAAACGAGCGACTCGTGCGCCGTCCCTGGCGCATACTCTCCGCGGCGCTCTTTTGCGTATAGCTTTTTGAGCTTGCGGCGCTGCTTGCTCTGTTTCTTTTTACCCATTTTGCGGATTATCGCGCCCGTATCGGTAACGATAAACCGCCATTGTAGGAGCTTTACTCCCTGGCGCAATGGGTAAAGCGCCGTTTTATCGTTGAGCTGTAAACCGAGGGCGAATAGGCGCGCCTCGATTTCCTTTTTGCATTGCCGCAAATACTCTTTGTCCTCGTGTACTAAAATAAAGTCGTCCATATATCGGATATAATGCTTTATTCTCAACCGCTCCTTTATGAAATGGTCGAGGTCGTCCAGGACGGCGAGAGCTACAAGCTGCGATACCTGGGAGCCGAGCCCTAACCCGATTTCCCCGAAAGAGTCCACAATTTCGCAAGCCCGCTCCGCAATTTGAGTATCTGTAACCCGCTTGCATATTGCCGCCTTTGCTACGTCGTGCTGTATGCTTTGAAAATAATGCCGTATATCACATTTAAGCACCCAACCGTCGCAACCGTGCGCGATATAATACCGCCGCAGATGTGCGGTCATACGGTTTAGCGTATAGTCTACGCCGCGCCCCTTGAGGCAAGCGCAATTATCTGTTATAAAAGATTTTGTAATCTGCTCATAAAAGCCGTTGTCGCAGAGTGAACGCTGAAATTGTCGGTCTTTTAACCTTGTGGCTACAATGTCCCGACGTTTCGGCTCGTATATCGTGAAATGTTGGTATCGGTCTATTTTGTACGTACCGTTAAGCAGCGTTTGCCGCAAACGATAGGTATTTTTAAGCGCGTTACCCTCATATCCTACGGTACTATCTTTCCAACGGATATTACGGCAGCTCTCTTTTAAGCCTTTATACAGATTATCAAAGGAAATTACTTGCTCGTATGCCATAAGAAAAGCGGACGCATATAAAAGGACTACCCCGCGAGGTACCTTTGTCGCCCGCAATATTTCCTCCTTTCGGAGTTAGGACGGTCGCTCCTTGTGTGAGCTGTGCTGCTTTGGTCTTTTGACTACTTGAATACTGACTAATCCCACAATCGGGGGCTACGCCGTTACCGTTGTACGCATTGTTGTTGTTCACTTCGCCCGAGGAGTTGACAATGCGCGCGTTGTTCGCGTTGGACGGGTTAGGAGAACGCAACCAAGCGTTACGCGCCGTACCGCAAATATAGCAACCGCCCTATGATTTATTTTTGATATTTTTCTTTATCCGACTTAATCCAGGCTTTCAAGAGGTCGTCGGTTTTGAGTATTAAGCCCGTCCAATACTCTACTTGATTTCCCGATATGTAGCCCGCGTCGTATGCGTCGTCCGCCAGGTCTAAAAGCGCGTCGAGGTGCGCGTGCGCCTTGACTTGCTCCATACGGCGGTATGTGTACTCCTCGTCGTTTGTTACAAATACGGAGTTTGCGTGCCGAATACATACGCACGCCTCCCGTATTTCGTTTACTATCGGAGAGGCATATATCCACCGTGTAGACTTCGGAAAATGTTTCTCCGATTTTATCAGCCCGAGGGTGTATTTCTTGAGCTCCCGCGCTTTGTTAAGCACTTGCAGTTTTCCCTCGCCGCGGTCGCCTTTTCGCACACTCATATAAAAACCTCCTTTTAATCGCTTTTCCCGCCTCTACCGAGGCGGATTTGCGATTATGCGATTATACAAGCGGGGGCTACGCCGTTACCGTTGTACGCACTGCTGCTGTTCACTTCGCCCGAGGAGTCGACAATGCGCGCGTGGCGCGCGTTGGACGGGTAAGGAGAACGCAACCAAGCGCCACGCGCCGTACCCGCCGCGTCGCGTTTGATACGCTCGGTCGCCGTCAAACCGTTATAATATTCGAGCTGCGTACCGTCCTTGTAACTCTCGCTGTCCCAATTCCCGAAAATTTCGGGGCGGGAGAGTAGGAAAAACTTATCCGCTTTAAGGCTGTAAAGCTGATTGATAGCAAAAGCCGTACCGTCGAGGCTTTCAACCTCAAAGAGCGAATTTGTACGGCAAGCAAGTACGGCGGGCTGCACAACCGCCAGGAAGTCAGCGGGCAAACCGTGCATAAAACCGTTATAGCTTGTCGCCCAGGACGCGGGACGGTCAAATACGTTAGTAGGAGTCCACACCGAGCCCGCTACGGCGGCGCTATTAAGCCATTGACGGACGGCGGATTGAGCGTAGTTATTGCTGCCGAAAATAGCGCGGTGCATATGGTTTACGTTAGGGCTGCTCCCGTTCGTTGTACCGAGGCTTGTGCCCTCGGAGCCCTCCGTAAGAGTAACGGTTTCAAGTGCTGTTGTCGTAGTCTTATTTGCATAGCTTTTAACGCTTTTGCCCTCGAGGGTAGCGTTATAGGTCATAGCAAATACGAGCTGACCGCCCACGGGGAGTGCCTTTGTAAGCTCAAATTGAAACGTTTTGCCGTTGTCGGCGGTGTACCAGGCTTGATTTGCAATCGTGATGTTATAAGTGCCCGCCGCGAGTCCGAGCTCCGCAAAATAAAAAGCCTCGGTCGCGTCGTACTGTACCGCCTTTTGCGCCCCGCTCGACAAGCTGTAAACGCTCTTTGTTTCAAGCGTCATTGTATGCGTGAGCTTATTATTTGCCGCTGTATGGTGGTCGTGCGCCCTCACAACCCATATAATATTTTGCGTAGTATCAGCGTCGAGGGTGGCAAACTCGTAACCAACGGGAAAGAGTTTTTCTCCGAGTCCGAGGCGGACGGCGTTTTTAATATCCTCCCAGGTATTAACCGCTGTAAGCGTGTCAATATGTACGGTCGTTTGTTCTCCCTCTCGGTTGGTAACGGTAATGTCCGCTCCTGTTGTCGTTTGCGTAGCGGAGATATTAACGTTTTCCGCGCCCTCCGCCGCCTCTGCCGCCTCGTTAGCTGCTGCCGCTGCAGAGTTAGCCGCTCCCGCTGCGGTATTCGCTGCGGAGGCTGCGCTATTTGCGTTCGTTTTTGCGGTGTTCGCACCACTTGCGGCGCTGTTTGCCGCTGACGCTGCCGAGGTTGCGTTTTGCGCTGCGGTATCAGCTCCGCCTGCTGCTGTTTCCGCTTTCGTTGCCGCTGCATTTGCTGCCGCTGCCGCAGAATTTGCAGAGCCTACGGAGGTTTCAACCTTGCCGAGCGCGTCAATTAACGCGGGGTATTCGTCGGAGCTTGCGGGTGCGTCGGGGTTATAAGCTGCTCGCTTAATTTCAATATAGAAAATTTGCGAGCTTAAAAGGGAGTTGCCCTTGTAAAGCCCGATTTCCGCAACGGCAGTACCCGCGACGGCGAGCGTCTGCTCCGTGAGCTCAACTTTGATAACGCCGTTTGCAATCGTTGCCGTTTTAAGTACGGTATGACCGTCGGGCTTTGTAAGCTGCAAGCGAGCAGTTACTCCGCTTTCGAGCGTATAATCCTTGCCGCACTCAAGGGGCACAATTTCAACAAAGCGGCTCTCCTTGTCGTACTGCTTTGCAAAAATCGTAATAGGGAGTGTATCGCGTCCAAAGTCAAGCGCGATAGAGTGTGTAAGTTGCATATTGTTTCCTCCTTGCTTATTTCTCCGTCCAGGGAGTCCAGTTTGTATTAAGGATAAACGACCGTATATAAACCTTGCAGCCCGCCGCCGTTGCGGTGTAACGCTGAATAAGGTTAAAGCCGTCAGTTGTCGAGAGTACCTCGAGATAGCCCGCTCCGCCTGGTGGCGCGTTGCTTATTCCGCTTGTTGTAGGCGCAAAGAAAATACCGCCGTTTTTGTAGTTGTTAAAGTCGCCCTCGACGTGCCCTGCATATCCCAAGACTATAACTCCGTTTGCGGCTATATTGCCGTCAACGTCGAGCGCCTGGGTGGGCTCCCGCTTATTTATGCCTACTTTTTTTCGGCGGAACGATATTAAGGGCGTGCCCTGCGATACGGTTATTGTTGCTGTGTCGCCCGTTAGGTTATCATAAACATAAAATCGCACATACCAGGAGTAATTAGCGTCCAGGCTTAACCATTCGTCCGACGTGAACGTAAAGCCGCTGCCGGTAAATGTTGCAAAGCTCGTTATATCGGTCAAAGAGCTATAAGCGCTCGCGTCTGTCCTCTTATACTGATAATAGAGCTTTCGCAGCGTGTTTTTATTGACGTTATTAACCTTAACGGGTGTAATATCTCCCTCGAGGGTTACTTGCGTTACGTCCTCAATCTCGTTTACACGCCGCATAATTGCGGTTGTTATGTCTATGCTTTTATAGGCTATAACCGTAATGTTTACCGTAGCCGAGGAGGTGTAGCCGCGGCTGTCGATTGCGGTAACGATTATAGGCACCGTGCCCGAGGTGTATATTTTGCCGACGTTCAGCGTTACGGTTGTGCTTGAGGCGGTCGAGCCGCCCGCAGAAACGGAGTAGCTCGAAATGGTCGCGCCGTTTTTGGCTGTTGCCGCTGACGCGATAACTTGCAGCGTTGATACTGACTGTATCAAAATTTGATTATTTCCCGTAACTCCCGCCGCGGTGGTGTTCGTGTCCTTATAGGTAAACCCCGAAAACGTCGGCGCAGAGTTTACCGCGGTCGTTTGTACCGTTGCCGTTTTGGTTGAGGTGCTCCCGATTTGCGAGGAGCCGCTGAAAGTCGAAAGCTTAAACGTGCCCGTAAAGCTCTTTTTTGCCGCCATATCCGCGAGGATAGACGAGCGCTGCGCCGCTGTAAGTGTAATTGTATTTGAGCCGTTCGAGAGTGAAAGCCCCGTAAGGGTTAAAACTGTCGTGCTGCCGTCCTTTAATACGAGCTTGTGTTTATAGCTCGTATCGTAGACGGTAGCCGAAAGCATTATTTTTGCTGTCGCATTATCTGCCGTTAATGTGCTTACGGAGGAGAGCACCGAGCCGCCGAGTGTCTTTATTGTTTTTGTGCCCGACGAGCCGACAACGTGATTATATTGTTTTCGCGCTCTAACTGCGATAGTATAAGACGTGTTCGGGGAAAGCCCCGTTATAGTGATACTGTTGCTCGTGCCCGCAGAGGTCGAATACTGCTTATAGCTGCCCCAGTTATTCGTTGTATAGTCCCATATATCGCACGTTGTAGACGCGGAGGCAGAGAGCTTTACGGAGTTTGCCGTTATGTCTGATACGCTTATGCTGATAGACGGAGCCGAACGGTCTAACTTATCGAGAGAAACGGTTTGCTCCGCCGTAATCGTCCCGATAGATGTACCCGAGTATGTGCCGCTAAATCGCCAGGAGGCACCGAGGTAACAATTAGCGTTGCCGTTTCCGTCGTGATATACTGTTACGGTCTTTTGCGCTATGAGTTTCTTTTTCCACCCGCTCGAGGACTCGCTGATAGCTGCGGTCGAAAAATTGCTTGAATTGCCCGCAATGTTTATAACGCCGTCGTCCCTTGCGCCTACGTATAAATCCCAGTAAGACAAGTAAACTTTCAGCGTAACATTGCTGTAATTACCCGTAACGCTTTGGCTTGCGCTCCATTCACAATATAGCCCGAATGATTTTACGGGATAGTTATAAAAACTGCCGCTTAATGCCATAGCGTCGCCTCCTTAATCAAGCAGTACAAAGTTAAGCCCGTCCGTATGAGGCACAAACTTTCCTTTGCCTATTGTAAGCTCGTCCGTAACCTCCGTTTTACGCAATGTTGTTAAGTCCTTATTGACCGTCAACACGATATTTCCCGCGTGCTTTACGGCAAACTGCGTATTGTCTATTATGGTTTCGGTCGAGCTTTCCGAGTTTGTAATGTTAATTCCGCGGCGGTCTATCTTTACGTTTGTGGTATATATTTCGTTCGGGGCTGGGCTCCAATGCGTTTTTTGCTCGCCCTCCACTAACATAAAGTCCGCTACGTAAAGATAATAACCCGTTGTCCCCGCCGTGAGAGTTACGGTATCGCCCGAGGCGGTAAAGGTCAGCGCGTAATCCGTCCAGGAGCCCGAGGCTTGCGTATCGAAAATATAAGTATCGTTTCCGCCGTTATTAAGCAGCGCGTAGCACCTGTTGCTCGTTGCTGCACGGGCGCGGAAAGTAAGCGTATATTTTTTGCCGCGTAGTACGGTTATCTCTTGTGACAGCGTAGCAATGCGCAGCCGAAAGAGAGAGCCCGAGGAGGTGTTGTTGATAGCCTCCGCCGTTTGCTGTGCTACGACGGAGCCCGAATAGCTCCAATCGTCCGAAACGCCGTTTAAGCCGCTCGAATTGCGGATATTGTTAATTCCGCCCGCCGTCTTTGACGTGTAGGACAGCGTGAGGCTTTCTACCGTCTGCCGCAGTTGTGAAACGGTCGTTTCGAGCGTTTCCACGTCGCCCGTTAATACGGTTTGAACGCTCGTTATAAGGCTTAATAACTGCTCGTCGGCAGCGACAAAGGCTTGCTCTATGCTGCTTGCGGTTTCTCCGATTTCGTTTGTTACCTCGGCTTTGTAGTGCTGCGAGATAGCCGAGCTTTGCACGCTGTCCGCTTGCAGCAGCGCGCCGTTGAGAATACCCGCGGATATAAAATCCGCAACGATTGCTCCGTCCATAGTCATAGCGAGCGAATACTCGCCGTTATATCCCGTCGAGGAATACCCGAGCCCGCCGCTATTCCAACGCCATACATTAACCGCCTCGTCTATTGTCGGCGTGTCGAGTATGAGTATTTCCTGTGGCTTTTCTGCGGGGTTTAGGACAACGTAGCCTCCCGAATGTCCCGTAATAAGGCTCGTAGCGTTAGCTATTGCCTTTTTGAGCTGTTCGGTAGCCTCCGCTTGTCCCTTTTTAACGGAGCTTTTGATTTCTTGTATTGCCTCTTGCTGCTTGTTTACGGTGTTTGCAAACGAGCTTTTAGCGTCGCCCAGGGTAACGCTCTCGTATTTCTCTTGCAAAGAGTTATATACGGTTTTAATAACCTTTGACGTAGCCGCTACGCCGAGCTTTGAAAAACGCACGGTAACGGTGTCGCAGAGCTTAACCCTCTCAAGCGGCGCAATGTTTTTATATTCCTCCGTCTGCCAAAGCTGCACGAAAGAAACGGTAATATTAACTTTTGGTGTGCCGAGGTCTGCCGCCGCAGCGTATGCGGTGGCTTTGGCTCGTAGCTTTTCCTCGGTTATTTCCTCGTTATCTCCGAAACGGTCGGAAAAGTCCATAATAAAGGCTTTATTATGTCCTATGTCCTCCGCCTCGGTAAGCGGTATAACCTTTTCGGCAAGGTAAACGTACTTTTCCTCGGAGTTGCCGCTTTCGTCCTGGACGGTATATACCGCATACGGCATTAAATGCGTATAGCACTCCGCTATATTGCTTTCCTGTTTTAGGTCTTTAAGGTTTTTACCGTACTCGATAACTACGCCGTTATCCTTGCCGCGGTGCAAATAGAGCTTTACTGTAAAATTGTCAAACTCATACTCTCCACCCCAAACGTCGAGCAAAGAGCCCGTTTGCCCTCCGAGGAGTGCCCGCACCGAGCACGGCGTTAATATTTCCGTGCTGTTCAGCGTCGATATATTGCTATACGCTGTGAACGGGCAAGGGAGAGCCGCTCCCTCGATAGCTTTTGTTAAAGCCATTTGTGGGGTTGCGTTCTTAATTGAAAATCCGAGCAGCGGTATACCGTTAAGGTCGTAGGAGATATGCTCCGCCGAATATGTAACGATACCGTTTATAGGTTTCGAGCTCTTATAAATGCGGAATAACTGCGGCTCGCTCGTTTCGTTTGCTTTTGCTTTTATAATCGCGCCCTCTGTAATTTCGGAGTAAAAGCGTCCCGTAATAGGGTATTGCAGCGAAAGCTCATAGCTGCCGTTGCGCTCCTCCGTTACGGTCGCTTTTACAGCCTCGGAGAGCAGCCCCACGCCGTTATGAGTAAAGGTTGTTTCGCTTTTGTTGTAGAGTGCGGGTATCATAAGCAGCACCACCTCGGCACGATTTCAAGCCGCGTAACGTTTCCCGTCCAGGCAATAACGTTTTTGCCAGGGGCGAGCGTCGGAAAGCCCGCTCCCGTCATTTTGTTATTTTTGGCTACGGTGCCCTTGTAGGCGTTCATAGCCTCGGAGTCTATCTCTATATACTCGTCTATATCCGAAAATGTAAACGAGGCATTATTGATAGTGAGCGTTACCGTGCCGCTGCCCGTTATTTTGATATACGGGGACGACGGGAAAAACTCGGCATTATACAAAGAGCCGCCCGCCGTGAATACGACGGGGTTTTGCCCCTCAAACGAATACTTAAACGGCTTACAGTTAAAGGAGAGTGAGAGCGCGCCAGTTTCGCGGAGTTCTTGCTCTATGTCCGCCTCGTCGTTATAAGAGGCAAGGCGGAAGTATTTACCGTCGTAGCTGTCCCACAAGCGGAAATACCCCGCCTCGGAGAGCAGCCAACCCTTTATTTGATGTGCGAGCACCGCAAAGCTGCGGTCGGTCGTATTGAGCAACGATAGCTTATACGGAATAGTGATGTTTTTATAGCGCCCGTTGTCGGTCAAGAGGTCGCCGCTGCGCCCTGGCACGCTCGTATATGTTACGTCCCTCGCCGCTCCCTTGTAAGAGCTTTTCTCCGAAATGAGCAAAGCATACTCGAGGGAGCTATGCTCACGAAACATTAAAAACGGTAATTTTTCCATTACGCAAATACAACTCCCTTTCGTCTTATTTTCTCCTCTATAAGCTCGAGCAGCAGCTCAACAAAAGAGTTTACGTCGTCGGGGTTTTCAGCCTTGAGGCTGTCAATGTAAATTGACTTTTCGCCGAACTCGATTTTTATTACATACTTGCCCTCGGCGTTGTCTGCGCTCTTTTCTGCTTTTTGGAGGTTGGTATAATCTTTGTTTTCGCTTGCGGTCAGCACGCGCTCGCCTTTGTGAAGTAGTGCGGGGTATTCGTCATACGGCACGTATTCCATACCGATACGGAGGCGGGATATTTCCTTTATGTTTAACCCTTTGCCGCCGATACCTGGCACCCAGTCGGGTATTTTGAGCTTGTTAAGTCCTCGAATAAAGACGTTAAGCCCGTCAATAATCCAGTTTATAGGCACCTTAAAGGCGTTTTTGATACCCTCAAATATGTTAGAGAATATCTTTACTACCGCGTCCCAGGCTCCGCGCCAGTTACCCGTAAAAACGTTCTTTACAAAGTCGATAATACCCGAGAAAACGTTTTTAATATTGCCTACTACTTTTCCGATACCCTCAAATGCGCCCTTAAATACCGTATTCAATACGTCCGCCACAACCCCGAGCGCCGCTTTAAGCGGTGTAAGAGCCTTACTTATAAGCCCCGTAAAAAGACTGATAAGCGGCGGGAGAATAAGGTTAAGCAAGTCGAGCAAAGGCTCGAGGAGCGTAAACAAAAGCTCAAGTATCGGTTTGAGAATAGGAGCTATAAGCTCTATAAGGCTTATAATTACGGGCAATACCGCCTCGAGCAGACTTGTTAATATAGGCATAAGCTGATTAAGTAAGTCCGTGAGTATCGGTAATATCATTTCCACGATTTCCAAAATAGGCGGTATAATCGTTTCAATTAACGTAGTGATTACGGGCAATATCGCCTCGATAATCTGCACTAAAAGCGGCATAACCGTATTTATGAGGTTAATTAAAACGGGTAGGATTGCCTGGATTATTTGCAAAATCGGAGGGAGCAATAGCTGTATAAGCTCAATTATTACGGGGAGCACCGCTTGTATAATCTCAATCAGAGGCGGCAAGAGCGCTTGTAATAGCTGAATAATAACGGGTAATACCGTGTTAAGGATTTCCGTTATTAAAGGCATAAGCCCCTCTATGAGCTGTACGACAATAGGCAAAATCTGTTGTACTATTTGAATTAAAAACGGCACGAGCTGCTGTATGAGATTGATTATTACGGGCAGAATAGCCGTAATAATAGACTCAATCGGCGGCAGTAGTGAGCTTATTAAGTCCATAAGCACGGGGAATAGAGTTTGTATCAGCTCAAACAGCGGGGGTAAAAGTCGCTCGAAAACACTTGATATTACGGGTACTAATTTATCAAACAAGGCTTGTATTTTTGGTAAACCCGCTATTATCATATCGGCGATTTGTTGTATAAGCGGAATAGCAGCCGCCCCTATTCTGTTTAACAATCCTCCGAAAGCGTCCTTAACATTTGCTATCGTATCGCCGAGTACAACACCCGCTTTTACGGTGTCCTCCGACATAACAATACCGAGGTCGTCTGCCTCTTTTTTCAAAGCCGCCATACCGTCCGAGCCTGCGTTGAGCAGCGGGAGCATTTCTGTATAGCTTTTTCCGAGCAAGTCGTTTCCGAGGGCGTTACGCTCTGCTCCTTGTTCCATATCCGCAAGCGCGGCGGTAATAGTGTTAAACTTCTCCTCGGTAGACATTTTATTTAAGTCGTCAAGGGATAAGCCGAGCCTTGATAATGAGGTGCTCGCGGTTTTTGAGCCGTTATTTGCGTCGTCTATCACGTCCGACATTTTCTTAATTCCGTTTTTGAATGAGTCTACGCTAACGCCGCTTTGGTCGGCGGCGTGTTTCCAACGTTGCAGCTCCTCTCGGTTTATGCCCGTTCTTTCCGATAACTTGTCGATATAGTCCGCTTGTTCGGCTGTGCTTGTCGCTATTTTGTAAGCTGCGCCGCCTATTGCCGTAGCACCTGCAACAACTGCGGTTCCGACGGCAGCCGCGCCTTTTGCGATAGACGAAAACGCGGAGCCCACCTTTGAGCTGCTTTTTTCTGCCTTTTCGGTGGTGCTGTCTATGCTTTTATCGGCGTTTGTATTGTCGATAAGGATTTCTCCGAAAACCGAAAAAATACTTGCCATAGGTTAGCCTCCTTTCCGTCTGTCAGCCTCGATTATCGGCGCAAACTCCGCCGTTATGTCGTCCGCTGACTTTTCCTTTTTCGGTGCGGGCGGAGGCACTTCCGAAAACGTTTGATTTATAAACGTTTCGTAGTCCATAGCCTCCGAGCCTTGCAGCTTTGCAAGGGCATAATTTGCAAGCCATAGGGGAAAAAGCCTTTTTTCCTGTTCGGCTTTTTCGAGCCGTTTTTCCTCCTCGGTTGCAAAAGAAAGCAGCCCACCGAGAGCCGCAAGCGGTAGACTCTCGATAAGCTGCCAGTCATAATATTTGTGTAAGAGTGTTAGGTTTCTTGCCCTGCTTTTTTCCGCAAGGCACGCTTGAAAAAACTTCTCACGCCCTCGTCATTGACGAGCTCGTTAATGACCTCCGCTGCGTCGAGTTTCTGCGCCTCTGCGACGCTGATACCCTTATATGCAGCTACAAGCGGCGGGAGGTCGTCGGCAATCTTGCCGAGCTGCGGTGTAATTTCTGCGAGCACCTCGCAAGCAAGCACGCCGACCTTTTCTTTTGAAAGTTTCTTGAGAGCGTCTTTTGCGTCCTCTGCGTCTTTCGGCTCCTCGAAAATATCAAGGTTTTTCAGCATAGGGATAATAGGCTTAATATCGAGCTTTCCTACGATTTTAAGCATAATAGGCATAGTTCCGATTGTAAGCATTGTTTGGCTCCTCCTTAAATTCGATTATTACTTGCTTACGGCTTTTCCTGTGCCGTCTGCGGCTTGAGTCTGCGTTGTCTTTTCGCTCATATCGGGAGCTTGTGCAATCTCCGTAACCGCCCACAAGTCGCCGTCGAGGTCGCTATGCTTGTAGTGCGCCAAAAACTCGAGCGCGAGCTCGCCCTCCGCTTTTTGCACCGCCTTAACATTAAAGCCCGTTTCGTGCATAGCGTTGTAAATCGCGATTTTTTTATATTTGCCGCCGATTGTTTTAGCGAACATAGTAACGTTTTTAAGGTACTTATCCGCTCCGATAACGCCAGTAGGCGGGTTTTTAATGGTCTTTCCGTCGTCCGCCGCAATCGTGCAAGTTGGAATTGCAAGCGCGAGGTTTTCCTGGCTCATACAAAGGGTAGTTACCTTGAGGGACGCGCCCTGCTCCTCGATAACCTGGGTGCCCGTTGTCTTTCCGTGTCGTCCGTCAAATTCAATATCGCGGACGGTAACGGTCGCGGCAAACTCTCCGCCGCCCCTGGTGGGAGCGAGCAGCCGCTCGTCGGTTTCCCCGTAATTGAGGAAAATAACGCCCTCGTCGATTTGGATTGACTCAATCTGCTTTGTAGTAAGATTGGTAATCATATCTTTATTGCCTCCTAATTGTAAAAAGTTCGAGCCGACATAGATAAACGCCTATGCGCTATATCGTATTCGCTGTCGGCAATAGCGTTTTGATTGTCAAAGCCGATATGCGCGGCGAAAACGCCGCTTTCGGCAATTACGGCACCCGTAAGCTCATTACGGAGTGTGTCGCATAAGCTCTCGAGCTGCTCGGTCGCGGTCGGCTGTTTCTCGTCTACCCATATATCGAGATAGAAAGAGGCAAGGTCGCCCGCGGCGAGGTCAATAATATTAACGCCGTTAATGACCGCATACGGAAATACTGCGTCTTTCGACGGTGCCTCCTCGTAATAGGTCGTGAGGATTTTATTAACCCGCTCCCGCAGAGCTTTAATAAGCGCCGTTGTATTTGCTGCCATAGGCAACGCCTCCTCTCTGCGTCAATCGTCCGCAACCAGGGCTTGACAAATAAGCTCGAGGCACTCGTTTTTTACGGGATATGTGCGGATAACGCGGTACATTGTCCCGTCATACTCAAAGTGTCCCTCTCGCGCATAGTCGCAAGCCTTAATTTCTACGCAAAGCTCGGGGCGGTAGCCCTGGGCTTGTGCCTGGTAAAACTCGTTTCGCTTAACGCCCTTTTCGTTGCAGAAAACTTCTTTTTTCTCGAAAGTCTTAAAAGGTTTTCCGAGAGAGTCGAGCGTTTCTTTTTCCGAGCACAAATACCCGATTTCTCGCCATAACATAACTACGCCTCCTCGGTATATTCACTCGAAAGCATTAAATGCCGCTTGAGCATACCGTAACTCTCGCGGTACTTGTCGCCGTCTGCGTTATCGAGTCCAAACTCCGCTTTGACATAAACGACGATAGCCCGCTTTATAAGTGCGTCGCTTTCGTCGTTTACTTTCTTTTCGGAGATACCGCCTAATAGGAGGTCGGCTCTTGCCGCTCCTATTAGGTCGGTAATTTCCGCGTCAAAACGTGTATGGTTAATGCGTAGATACTGGCGAATACCCGCTACGTACTGCATTGAAATATCCGCCATTGTTCAGCCCTCCGTTAAGCCGTAGCCTTTACGATTTTTACGAAAGCCTCGGTCGCCTGCACCTTGCCGTCGAACATAGCGCAGCCGAGGAAGTCGTAGGCGTTCTCGCGGGTTACAAACTGCGAGGTAATCGTAACGTCCTCGGGCATATTGCCGAGGTAGCCTCTGTAAAGGTTGCCGAGGATAGCCTCGTGCGCGGTCATACGGTCGTCGAAGTTTACGGGGTAGCCCATAACGCGGTAAACGCCGTTGTCCTCGGTAACGATATTGTCCTTTGAGTTGTTCATAAGCGGGTGGAAGTCGGTAAAGAAAGTCGATTTCGACATAAGCCACTCCGCACCGTTATCATAACCGCCGTTAAGCAGCGCAACGGCGCCCTGCACGTTTGCGGCGGAAAGAGAGGCGGTTTTTCCAACCGTTACGGAGTTTGTAGCGCCCCAGGTAATGGCGTTGATACCCTGCGCCTCGTTGGTACCCGTGCCGAAAATAATCAGCTTACCGATTTTCTCGGCAATCTTACGGGCAATCTTATTAACGAGCCAGGACTCGAAAGCGTCAATCGCCATTTTTTCAACGGACTTTGAAATAGTAACGAGCTTTGTAACCTCGTAGGCGGAAAGCGTAACGCTCGAGAGAGTGTCGCCGTCTGCGGTAATGGTTGCGCCCTCGGTATGTACCGCTGCGTCTGCGGTAGTTCCCTCTGCGGGCACCTTTACGCCGCCAGGGACGCGTAAAAGGTCGATTTTGTCGAGCAGCGGGCAATACTGGTTAACCTTTTCAATGATTTTATTCTGCGTTACGGTCGGAATAACCGCTCCCGCGGAGGAGGTACCAGTAGTGAGTGCTCGCTGTTCATTTTCGGTAAGGTCAAGCCCTCTAACGTGCTTGAGCCAGGCGGAGCGATACTCCTTGTCCTGGTCGAAATTGTCCGCAGAGCGATTGTTGATAGGGTTAGGCACTTCATTTACTGGAACGGTGCCCGCGCCGATACCCTCGATAACCGCTTTTCTCTTTTCGAGGTTGGTATATTCCTCGTCAAGCTCGCGGAGCTCCTTTTCGATAGCGTCGAGGTCTGCTTTTGCGTCGGTTTCCAGTACGCCGCGCAGTTCTACCTTGCGGCTGCGGATTTCTGCCATTCTTTTAATAAGTTCTTTCATAGTGATTTACTCCTTTTTGATTTTTAACAGTAGGTTTTTGCTGTCAGCATTTGACGGCGGCGGCGCTGCTCCTGCTCCTTAAACTCTTTCTCGTGCTCCGCGGAGAAAAAGTCCCTTGCCGTAGTAATGCTCGTTTCGTTGTATGCGGCAAAATCCACCGCCGAAACGTCGTACAGCTTTTTAATTTTAGTTATCGTCCGAGTGTGTGTTTCGCGGTCATAACTGCACTCACGCACAACGAACGAAAAACTCATTTTGTCAACGCGGCGTTTTTGAATATCTCGGTGTAAATTGCGGTGCCGCTCGTCCTCTTTGTCGAGGAAAGCCGCAATATCGAGCCCTCGCTCCGTGATGTTGTAAGTGAGGGAATTATTACGGGTGCGGGCGTATACGGTAGAGTCGTTCTGCCCGTGATTTCGGTTAAAGATAAAATCGCTCATATCGCAGCTGTCAAGCGCGCCGCGGGCGATAACTTCTTTATACTCGATACCGTCCTCCTCAAAAAGCACGGTAGGGGTATCAAAGACAATAGGCGTACCTCGGAGCACGAGCTCGTCGGCGTTGTTTTCGTCGGGAAGTGTAAACGGCTCCGCCGCTCTGTATTCCCGCTCGTTCGGTTTATATGGCATTATGTTTCCTCCTCGTCTTTCTTGTCGTCGGGTGCCGCAGTAGGTGCGGTGCCCTCTCCGTCGTCGTTGCCGTCCTCGGGCGGCTCCTCTTTCTTTGTGTCGGTGCCTAACTGGTACTCGTCGGCTTTGTTTGCGTTTACGACGTTAAGCGTCTGTACGCGGCGCTTGCCCTCCTCGCCGCCGATAGGCGGATAGCCGAGCGTTGTTAATGCCTGGTCGAGCATTAAGCCGCCAATATCGGACAAATATTTTACAACGGCGAGCTTGTCGCTCGTCCTTGCAAATTGCAGTTTGTTACCCTCTACGGTTATTTCGTTGCCGTAGCCGCGCTCTTTTTTGGAAAAAATACAGTTTGTGAGTGCCTGGGCGAGCTGCACGTAAAAGGGCTTGATTTCGCCGTCGTAAAAGTCCTCCTCTTGCTCGGGTGTGGCTTTATTTTGCACGATAGCGTCATTTGTGCCGAGGTAGTCGTATATCTCGTCTTTGATATATTGCAACTGCCCCGTGGGTAACGGCGTTTGCTTGTCGGTAATCGGGGTGTAATCGTACTTGTTATCCGTAACGATAACGCCCGCTCCGTTGCTTTCCATTTTGAGGTTGTCCCGTATAAAATCGTCGCGGCGGCGGTTTAAGTCCTCGTTTTTTGTGGAGGCTTGCACTTTCAAAATACCGCGCACAACCGCTACGAGCTCGGCAAACTTGCTCATACTTTGGTTAAAGGTGTTTGCCGTTTTCAAAACGGGCATAAGTGCTCCGTTATCGGAGCCGAAAACGTCGTTATCTGCAAACATTGAGCCGATATGCACCAAGTCCGCATACGGGAAAATGTACGATTTCCCATTATTAAAGCGAAATTTACAAAACAGCTCGCCCTCGTGGTCGAGTAAGGTAATCTCCTGGGCGTTGATATTATAAATTGCCTCGAGTCTGCCCGTCGCCTCATTCCATACGGGATATGCAAACGCGTTGTTATATAGCTTGTACTGCGCCGCCAGGCGGTAATAGAATTTATAAGCCGTCGTCGTCGGGTTAGGCTTAAACTGTAAAATGTTGTTGTATGTGCTGCTCTCTACGTCAAGCACTTTTCCGTCGCCGCGTCTAATGTGCCGCGGCTGTACCGTCGCCGCGCGGCGTGCGAAAGAATGGACGGCAGCTCGCACCATATTAACCTCCCAGGCATTGCCCGAGAATGGTACAAAATTTGATTGATAGGAATTTAAGAGCTTGTACTCGGTGTAGCCGTCTGTTTTCTGCGGCTTTTTCCCGAATATAGCCTCAAAAAGCCCTCGTCTTTCTTTCATTGTGTCACCCCACGTTATACATATAGTCGTCAAAGTATTTGACGTAGATAACCCACGCGTTAAGCAGCGATACCGCGCCGTCTATGCGGCGTTTATCGGTTATCTTAACGGGTTGGATATTGTTTAAGCCGCTTTTCTTAACGGCGGTATTTGATAGGCACCAAAGCAAAATAGGGTTATTGTTGTAATTAACTATTTTGTCGGTAAGAGCCGCTCCCATTTCGCGCATAGGTTGGCTCCAAGTGAAAGCGCCTTGAGCTACGGGCTCCATAGTAAAGCCGTTGCTTTTCATTTCCTCCACCCAGTAGCCCGCGAGCGCGCGGTCATAGCCGACCTTGAAAGCGTCTATTTTATGCTCGTCGCGCATTTGCACAAACCACGCTGTTACGTCGGAGAAGTTTACGCGGCTGCCCTCGCATATCGTAAGCAAGCCCCGCTCCGCCCATATCCGATAGGGTGCCTCGTTTGTGTTTTTCTCCTCGAGGTGTTCAACGCGGGCTTGTGGTAAAAAATACTGCTGCAAAACGTAAACCGTTTTGTCGTTCGGCTTGCGTATAAGCAGCGTTGCTGCTGTAAGGTCGGTTGTAGCCGAGAGGTCGCAACCGCCGATAGCGTAGGTATTGTAAACGTCGTCAATAGCAAACGTCGCCGCGTTTTTAATCTGCTCAAAGGAAAGCCATACGGCGCTTTCATTTTCGCGTATGTTAAAATCCTTGCATAGAACGCCTGGTAAGTCTGCGGGCGAGTTTTTCGCCCTCTCAACAAAGTTAGCGAGCGTTTTATACTGCTTGATTTTCCCGAGCCCTGGATTAGCTTTAATCCACATTTGCGGATTAGTCCACTCGTCGCGGCTGTCGAGCTCGTAGAGTATCGGCAAAAAGGTATCGTCTTTTTTCTTACCGTCCGCAAGGTCTGCGGCAAGCTCGTACATATTGTCGAAAATGCACTCGCGCACGGTGCCCGCGGTCGTTATCATAACAACGAGAGGCTGACGGCGCGACGAGGTAGACTGTTTCATAACCTCGTACAAATTGCGGTCGCGGATTGCGTGCAGCTCGTCGATTATAACGGCGTGAGAGTTTAAGCCGTCCAGGGTGTTGGAGTCCGACGCGAGCGCCTCAAAGATAGAGGAGGTCGCGGGAAAATAAATATCATTTCTGCGCTTTTTGACAACCGCCCGCAGCTCGGGCGACTGCTTAACCATATTGACAGCCTCGGTCAATACCTTTTTTGCCTGGTCTTTCTTTGTCGCAACGGAGTATATCTCCGCCGCGCCCTCATAATCTGCAATGAGCATATAAAGGGCAATGCCCGAAAGCAAAGTAGACTTGCCGTTTTTGCGTCCGCACAAAAACATTGTTTCGCGGAAACGGCGGTAGCCCGTTTCTTTTTCGAGCCAACCGAAAAGCAGTTGTATATATGCTTTTTGGAATAGCTCAAGCTCAAGAGGCGCGCCTATGGTGCCCTGGGACTGCTTGCAAAATGTTTCGATAAACAAAATAGGACGCTCGCCCGTTTCCTCGTCGAAATAATACGGCGAGTCGTCGTTAGCTGCGTCCATTTCGGCAACGAGCCGCGAGTAAACAGCTCTAACCCGCTTACTCGTTACTATGTCGCCGCACTCTATGCGGCGGTAGTATTCTTTTACCCAATTCAACCCGATTTTGCCGCCCTGCTCGGTTTGGTTGCAAACATCATAAGTGCCTGTCCCGCCGCCTCTGCGTCTGCGTTCGGCAGTAGGTCGTTGAGCTGTTTTAAGGTGGCGTTGTAGTTCTTAACCATAGCGTTATACGGCTGTAATAATGGGTGCGCGCGCTCGATAGTGTAGGAGCCCTGCGGCATTTTAACTACGAGCCCGTCCTCGTTGATTTTTTCCTCCATATCCTCGAGAGAAACGAGCATATAGGCGGCTCTTTCCATTAGTTTTTTTGCAATTTCGAGCTTATCTTTCGGCAGATTTTTATACAATTTCTTAATTCTGTTTTGTTCTTTTTTCTGTCGCGCATATAATGTATCGTCCACGCTGTTTCTCCTTTCTTTTGTCTGTAAGGGTAGGGGGGGTTATACACGCCTGGGGCGGTCATAAAAGGGGCTTTAACACGGTTCATTAAAAGGCGTATAGCTTTTTTTAAGTGGGGGTGTAGCAGCGAAATTTTTTACAGAGGAATTGCTGCTCTCTGCCGCTGCGTGTACCTCGATTGCTACAACGTTAATCGCGCAGAGAATAATTTTCCCGCCGTCCACAAGCTCGAGAATTACGGTGCCCTCCTCGAGCGCCTCGGCTACTCTGTCCTCGAAGTTATCAGCCGTAGCCTTGACCTGGAACGTAACTGCTCCGTTCTGCGTATATACTACGAGCTCGCATACATCAGCTCCCATACTTACCCTCCTTTTCTACGAGGTTTCCCTCGGAGTCAAACATAAGCCCGCTTGCTGTCGGTAGCTGTCCCTCGTGTTCTATGGCGTGACATTCACGGCATAGCAACTCGAGGTTATCCTCCGATAGTGTGATAGCGGGATTGTTTATATTCTGCGGCGTTAAATATATTTTGTGGTGGACTATTGCGCCCGCCTTGCCGCAGCGAACGCATAAGCCCATATCTCGCTTGTATATATATTCCCTTGTATCGCGCCAGGCTTTGCTTAAATAAAATGCCTTTGCGAAATCTTGCATATAACAGCGTCCCGCCCTCTCCGCCGTATAGTGAGTTATATTTGCTCCCGATACAACGACAAAGCGAGCAGCTATAAGCCGCCCGCCTTACCGTCTATTTCTACGGTATCAGTTTAGCACGGCTTAAAGCAAGTTTCTATACGGCTTTATTTCGATTGCCTAAATTGAGCCCAGGGCAGAGCCGCCGAAGTAGAGCAAAGCAAACTCCGCTACGGCGCGGTTACGGAGGTCATAAACGGTGCTTAATGACTGTATGTATAGCTCCTCCATAACTGCCTCTTTCGGCTTTTTTTCGAGGTACCACAAAACGACGAGCTTTTTATACTCGTCTTTCAGTTGGTCGATAATGCCCTTAATTTCTGCGAGCTTGCGCTGCGTTTCCGCAATATTGCGCGAGCACTCGGTAAGCTCCAAAAGCTCGTTAAGAGTGTCGCTTACGTAATGCGAGTCCGTAAACGGCTTGCTGTAATCAATCGCGCCAGGCTCCCGAGGAGCTCCGCTTTCTATCAGCCTATCGCGCCTATGCTGTAAATTCTCCAATGCCCGCTCGAGAGCGGGGACAGAGGAGAGCACTTGCTCCGCTGCCTTAAAGTAATTCATAGTTTTACCTCCGTTAAAAAGTTACGCATATATTCAGCACCGCCGCAGCGAGCCAGTATACGCCCTTTTTGTAGTCCTTGCCGATAAAGCACATAACAGCCGCTCCCACGTCAAGCGCTATAAGGACGGCGGGAAAGATATACATTGACATTTTCTTTTTCTCCTCTCGTTTTTGTGTCATAGTTTCCCTCGCTTTCTGCTCCGTTTCGGAGCGGGCTTTTTATACATACGGACGGTTATATAATAGCCGCCGTTGATTTCGTTGTAATACGGCTTGCAGTCTGCCAGGGTGTAGCCCTCATAAAGACGCTCAAGCTCTGCGCGGTTGTCGTTGCCGCTGTTTCCAAACTCGCGTATTTTGTACTGCGGTATTCTGCCGTCGCGTTCGGACGTTTTCGGCTGCTCGAGGTTGCGGCTCGCGCTCCAACGCTTGCCGAGTATCGGGCTTTTTACGAGATATACCGCAATGCCAGTTATACCGAACTCGTCAAACTGTAACGGTTTTGCCGTCGTATAGCCTTTGCCCCATATTTCCGCAAGGGTGTTTATATCAACGCCGCCACTCATAACGATATGGTGGTGCAGCCGCCCGTTTTCTTTTCCTACCTCGGTAACGGCAACGTATTTAAGCTCGGGCAAATTGTGCTTTACACGGTAACGCTTAACGCGACGGAGGAAATTTTGCATTTGCCGTTGTGCGTTCTCGGGCGTTTCGGGGTAATTCTCGTCGCTATATGTTAAATCAAAGCGTATATCGCGCTTTGTAAAATTCGTGTTCAGTAGGCGCGTGAGCTTTCTTTCGGCGTTACGTTGGTTTAGCCGCTGCTGTGTTTCCGTTGTCGGTTTTCTTTTCTTGCTGCGCCCGCGCTGATATTCAAAAACGGGGAAAATATCGACTTCCAAAAACTCGCCGCATTTATGTATTTTTTCTCTGTATAGACAGCGCATAGTTTTACCTCCGTTGTTTCCTTTTGGGGCTCTGCCCCAAGCCCCGAGGTTTAACGCTTTAGTTTTCCATAAGGGAATTTGTCGAGCGAGCGTTTGCCGCTGACGACCTTTGAATTAACAAAATTGCGCTAACCTCAAAAGGTAATTGCATTTCAAATCCAATAAAGGGGGAGAGAGGAGCAAGAGAGCGGCGGGACGGAGCCCGCCTTAAAGAGAGAGGCGCCTCCTCTCTCCCCCTACTCTCCGCATTATTGAAAGCGTGGAAAACTCTACGAGTTTACACACTCTTTCAACAACGCTGCGAGCACCCCCTCACTCCTCCGCCTCTCTCCACACACACAAAGAAAATAATTATTTTTTTGAGGTGGGACGGGTTATATCTCCTCGGGGTGCCGTGTGCTCTGTTTGGTCGTTAAGTTATTATCCATTACGAGCCCGAAATAGAGCCGCTCGCTCCGTGCTTAACTATTGACTTTTCGCTGCCGTTGTGCTATACTTATATATGTAGTTAATCGGTAGCACAAAGGCGCTACGGGGCTTATCAAGTTTGCGGCTTGATAAGCCTTTTTTATTTACTTCAAATACTGCCAACTCTGCGGAGCACGTGTTAAGCCGAAGTCCGAGAGCGGGCGAGGTTTCGGAAAGCGTATAGGGTTGCTCACTACATAGACGGAAATGTCTTTGCCGCCTGCGTAATCTGTAAGTTGCTTTTCGGTTAAACACGCCGTGTATGCTATTCGATTTCTTGTTGCCGCCTCCTCGGGCGTGTTGCTTTTGTAGAGAGCTGCGCCGAAAGCGTTTGTTTTTATAATCGCCTTGCATATATAAAAGCCGATAACCGCTCCCGCGCCAGGGTGTAGCGTATTGTCTGCGCCTCTGTATGGGCGCTCGGTTTCGTATAGATATATAATGTATGGGAAACTTCCGCTTTTCGGGTCGGTCTTTCTTATTTCATAGCGTTTTACGCCATTAAGGATATTTTCGCCGTGCTCGTGGTGGATTGACTGAATTATTTTATTGTTCATTGCTGCCGCTCCTCTCTGCGGCGAATTCGTCCGCCTGGGCGAGCACCCGCTGCGAGGCGGTCGTTTCGTATACGCCTTTGTCCCAAAGTACCGAGGCTCCATATTCGCCCATTTTGTACGCCATAACAACCTTTGAGCTGTCGTTGTACTTTTCAAAGAGCCCGCGGAGGATATATAAACCCGCTCGGATATTCTCGTAAGGGTTGAGCATATCGGTAACGCCGAGCTCCTCTTTGAGCCAATCGTTATTACAGTCTCTTATTTGCATTAAGCCGAAATCGTGCCCGTCCTGGCTTACCGCGGCGGCGTTAAACGAGGACTCGGAGAACATAAGCGACATTGCAAAGTCAAAGTCGATATAATAGGCGCGGCACATATAATATGTAAACTCTTGCAGTTCCTCCGAAAGCTCGCAATCGAGAGGGGTAAAACCCGCTGCGTCTTGTATGAGCATAAGCTCGCCGTTTTCTGTTACGCTTTTGCCGTCACGTGTGCCGTAGGGCGGTTGCTCTTTTGCGTCATTCCCGCCGAGGGCTTGTACCCCTCCGACAATGAGCCCTCCTGCAATTCCTCCCACGAGGAATACACATATAATAAAGGTAATAAATTGCCGCTTACATTTTCCGCGAGCGGCTCTTTTACTGTCGCTCGGAGCCGAGCTTGTCCTGTGCTGTCTGTTTCCGTTTGCCGAAGTCATAGCAAAGCCTCCTATTTCTTTTTATTTATAAATGTGAGCAAAACCAGGGTAGCGCAGATAATCGCTGTTATAATAATTGCGTTCATACTTCCATATCCTCCATTTTTACTTGAGTGTTGGTATCTGTTATCGAGTCGTCTTTCTGCTTGTTAAAAAGAGCTATTCTCGATAACTTCAATATTTCGTCGAGGTTGTTTATAAAAGTTTCATTAACGAGGTCGTAGGGGGAAATAATGCCGAGTAACATAAACCCGCTCTTTACCGCGATATACGGTTTCCCTTGTGCGGTCGTTCTCTCGTAAAGTTCATACCCCGCGTCAATATCGGAAAACGGCTTTAAGTACCGAGTGTTTATAAAGGCTATACCTTGTGAGGTTTTTAACGGCTCAAGCGTTCTGCCTTGTGCATAAAATGCTATTGCTCCTCGTTCGAGTAACTGCTCGCTGTCGTCGCCGTCCTCAAAATTTATATGTGGCGGGAGCGGGCGCTCCTCAAAATAAAACTTGTCCCGCTTTTCCTCTGTAATATCAAACATAGTAAATATATTGTCTTTTGTGAGTTTCGGGAGATTGTATACGGGATAAAATGCCGCGCCGTTCCCGAGCCATTGACAAGCGGACGTTTCGGAAACAATTATTGTTTTTTCGGCTTTTAATATTGCCTCGATTTGCTTTAGTTTCACTTTGTTACCTCGCTTTCTACGATTTTTGCCCGCTCGGGGCTTATGATTGAAATACTGTGCCCGCAATAGTCCGTAACCTCGGCGGAAATGTCAAGTTTCCCGTTGCGGTATCGGTAAATGATAGCCGAAACGCACTTATATACAATTCCGCCGCTTTCTACGGGGCACCCGCTGACGAGCGCGGCTTTTAATTCCTCGTTTGTCATAGCTGCCCTCTTTCTCGCCTCTATCGAGGCGGATTATTCAAAGATTTTAGGATTGAACAGACAAGCGGGGGCTACGCCGTTACCGCTGTACGCACTGTAGTAGCTCACTTCGCCCGAGGAGTAGACAATGCGCGCGTAGCTCGCGGTGGACGGGCTGCAAGTCCAGGGCGTAAGCGTCCACCACCAATTATTAAAGCGCGGCACGGACTCTCTGTATTTGCGGTAAAGGTCGCACGAGAGGAGGAAAACGTAATCCTCGGCGGTGCCGTAGTCTTTCATACCGTCGTCGGAGGTCAAGTCCGATACAAACGGGAGGAGGTCGCCGCGGTTGAATTGCTCGAGGTATTCTCCGTTAAGGTATTTACGGAGCGAGGAGGTGCGCCAGTCGTTTTTATTGCTTTCGTCGAGCGGCATTTCCTCCTCGAGCAGTTCCGAAACAATGGCAAGTACGCCGCCCTGCTCCTCTCCGAGAGCGGTAAACTTAATGCCGTTATACTCGAATTGCTCACCAGGTTTCGGGAATTTGATTTTATCTTTTTCCGCTCCCGCTACGGAGTCGTCCTCGGTGTAGTCCTCCTCGATTTCCTCGGGCGTGAATATCCCGCCGAAAGCAAGAGCTAAAATTGCATTTGCTCTCTTTTGGTTGTCCTCTGCGTTTGTGCTGGTGGCTATATCGTCGCAAAGCGACTCGATAGCGTGTAAAATATTGTCGTTCATAACTTTTACTCCTTATCGTTATTAAAATCGGGGCTGCAATAGCCGAAATATTTACACCGTAAGCAACAACGCTTACAGCTTTTGCCTCTCGTAGTCCATAGCTTAAAGCGGGAGTGAAAGTCCCGCAGTTTTGCGGCGGCGGCTTGTTTGATTATGTAGCAGCATTGCCGCCCCGCCGATATACGCGAGTAGCCGAGGCGCTCCCTCTCGCGTAATTCTTTACGCCTGTATTCTCGCACGGCTTGCCTCCTAAAACTTGCAAGCATTAACGAGCCGCTCGAGTTCCTCAAACAGAGGGGCGATAACTCGCTTGTTTTGCCTTGCGTTTATAAGCTGCTTACCGAGAGCGTAAAAGGCGGCGAGCTCGCGCTCGGTGTCCTTTGCTTGCTCTACGAGCTTTCGGGCGCTCTTTACTTCCTGGCGTGCTGCTCTCATTTCGTCGTATTCTTTTGCCGTGAGCTGCACGCTTGCCGTAACGCCTTTAGGCTTGCCTCCGCCGCGGAGGACAAATAAGCGGTTGCGGGTTGCGTCCTGGGAGCGGTTAAGCTCGTCCGAGAGCTCGGCAATAGTTTTCCGCTCCTTTTGGTAGCCGTTCAGTAACAGCTCGTCCTCCTCGGGAGTCCAGGCTCCCGACTTAATAGCCCTCTCGGGTGTAAATTCGTGTCCGCATTGCGGGCATTTTACGGGTTTGCACATTGTGATACCTCCTTTATTAAATACTTACGTGTTTTTTCGTCATATTCCGCAAGAGGCAGCGTGTTTATATCTGCGACTTTCTCTTGAGCTTTTATAAACTGCTCCCAATGCTTTTTAACTAATTCAACGGTGCCGCAAGCTAACCCTGTTCGAGCGTGCGTAATGTATATAGCGTTTTCTCCCTCGAGTGGCGGAGAGTCTGTAAAAAATTCAATTCCGTTAATTGTAATTTTCTTTCCTCTCTTTGCGGCTCGCCCGTGCCTTTTGTCTTTCGTATTTACGGCTATGAAGTATTCGGCTTTGTACTCCTTGTCGTCTTTGTAGTTTTCAAAGGTACCGCAAGCGCCGTACTCGTCAAGCTCTATCATATCCGCCATACATTCGTTGTCTTTGAGGTATTTACACTCCTCGTTATAACACCATACACTCGGCATTATTAAACACCTCCCGCTCCGTCCGTGAGCTGCTTTAATGGCTGTTCGTCCGATAGCCCTTTCATCATAAGTTCGAGCTTTAACAATTCCTCGGGAGAAAGCTCCGCTCCGCTTTCTCCGTCTTTGAGATTTCCAAAAATACGGTGCTTTTGGAAAAACGCTTGTAGTAAAGCCTCTTTTTCTTTTTCCCAAAGCCTTACATAAAAGTTAAACAAAAACTCTATCTCTGCCTTTTGAGCAGCGGTGCAGCGCACGCGTAGGCGAGTACGGCAAGCTCTGCCACTATGGTTATATTGCAAGTGGTTGAACGCGTTTTTATCGTCCGTAACTTTATATGCGGTCTGCATTAAAATACGGTCTTGCTCTTTGCCGTGGTATTCGAGGTCGTACTCTTGTATAACCTCGTCGTCGAGGTCGTCAAGCGTCATAGCATATTTTTTAAGTAATTTATCGAGTATAGCCTGGGCTTGCTCTTTTTCGCCGCCAACGCCGCGCAAGGCGAGGGCATATAGTTTCTTGAGGCGCTCTTTTTGCTCTGTCATTCTTGCGCCTCCTCTATGTAGTCGAGTGCCTCCTCAAGAGAGGATACGGCAGAGTCGAGAGCGTCTACTGCCGCCTCTGCTCTTTCGTAGCGTTCCGAGCTTTGGAGGTTTTCGGGCATATTGTCCTTGTATTCCTCCTCCTCGTCGTGCAACATCTCGAGGCGCTCTTTTGCCTCGGAGATAATGTCGTAGAGTTCCTGCAATTCTTTTCTGCGTACCTTGTTCATAACAAAATCACTCCGTTTTATTATTTATTTGCCGCTCGTCTGCCGCGGCGTTTGAAATTTTCGCTAACGCGCTTTTGCCCGAGTTCTGCGCTATAACCGCAGCGCCCGTTATTGTCAAGCTCACCCGTGCCGCCGCGCGTTAGTTCTCTGTAAACGGTGGCAAGGTGTACTCCGAGTTTGGAGGCAATGTAGGTAAGGCTTTCGCCGTCCGCATAAAGAGCCTCAAGGTTTTTTCTGCCCTCGTATGTGAGGTATCGGCACGTCATTACGTTTACTCCTTTCATTTTGTTTTGAGAGCAGAGGGCGGGCGCGCCCGCCCTCTATTCCCTTATGCTAAAATCCTATAACGCGCTCGAGTCGCACCTCTGCGTTGCTCTATCCTCGTTATAGGCAAAAGCCACAAAAAAATAAGTGCGGTAAGGTCTTAAAAACCTTTCGCACTTATTGTAAAACTTTTTATTTCCCGCCGGAGCGGGAAATTTATGGTTGACGGGCGGCAGAAAACATGGTACAATACAGCTTGTGACTTCCCCGGGAGGCCATATGCTTGTGTGGCTCAGTTGGTAGAGCAGCTCACTCGTAATGAGCAGGTCGCCGGTTCGAGTCCGGCCACAAGCTCCAAAAGAACCCCTTTGTCCTTGCGGACAAAGGGGTTCTTTATTATAGCACCTTATAGCACCCTTCAAACTTCCACCGCTGGGAACAGGTCCCAGGGGTAGACCCGGGGCGGTGGGCAAAACACATCCACCCGTTCTCCTGTGACAGGATGGCGGAAGGCCAGGCGGCAGGACCACAGGGCCGCGGTACAGCGGGGGTCCTTGCTGCCATAGCGGATGTCCCCCAGCAGCGGCAGCCCCCGGGAGGAGAACTGCACCCGGATCTGGTGGGTGCGGCCCGTATGCAGCTGCACCCGCACCAGAGACAGCTCCTCCGTCCGGGACAGCTCCCGGTAGAACAGACTGGCCTCCCGGACGCCCTTCCGGGGACGCTTCACCACATAGCTCTTGTTGTGTCCCGCGTCCCGGAACAGCAGATCCGTCAGCGTGGCGGCTGGCTCCGCCGGATGACCCCGCAGCACGGCCAGGTACTCCTTGACGATCTCATGGGCCTGCACGGCGGCGGTGAGCTTTCCGGTGACCTCCCTCCGGCGGGAGAACACCATAACGCCGCCTGTGATTTTATCCAGCCGATGCACCGTGGCAATATAGGGGTTTTTCTGCCCCAGGGACCGGTAATGCTCCCGCAGCAGCTCCGGCATGCACCGTCCCGCTTGACCGTCCTCCGACAGCACGCCCACCGGCTTGCAGCAGATCACCAGGTGCGGGTCCTCATATAGAATATGCAGCGTCTCCATCACTCACCAGCGGCGGCGGCCCCGATAGGCCCGTTGCTGGCGGCGCTTGCCGCCCCGGCTGCCATACCGGCGGGCGCGGGGGGGCCCCCTCTGCCCCAGGCCGAACAAGAGCTGCGGCGGCCCAGCTTCAGCCACAGGACAAACACGATCACCAGCACCACGATGGCCACCAGCGCCAGCTTTACCCACGTTTTGGCAAAAAATGCCTCCACGGCAGCCTTGGCCACCAGGAACCGTGACGCAGACACGTCCGCCTGAGCCAGCAGCGGCACCTGGGCGCACACCTGATCGTTGTAGGTGATGGTCAGGGTGCCCAGCTCCTGTCCGGCAGTGATGGGCGCGTTGACCACATCCTCCTTCAGGTCCACGGTCTTGCGGATATCCTCATCCTTGGCATCCTTGGGCAGGAAT
>FR884134.1:61156-68536 GCA_000435975.1 Oscillibacter sp. CAG:241
CATCGCGGTGTCCGTCTGCTTGGACAGGGCCACCGGCTGGCGGTACAGCTCGTCCGTAGCCGCCACCTGGCGCATGGAGAAGTTGTTATAAGCCCAGTTGTACAGCTTTGCGGTTTCGGAGAAGCTTTCCACCGTGGCGCCGCTGCCCTTGCAGCCCAGCACCACCGCCACCAGGCGGCGGCCGCTGCGCTTAGCGGTGGACAGCAGGCAATAGCCGGACTCCTCGGTGGAGCCGGTCTTGATGCCGTCAGCCCCGTCATACTGATAGCCCATGATACGCCAGTTGGAGATCAGCGAGTTGGTGGTATACAGCTCCCGCTCCTCGGACTTGTTGGTGGCGGGGACCACATAGGCGGCCGTACCGCAGATCTTCATGAACGTCTCGTTCTTCATGGCCTCCCGGGTGATCAGATAGATATCCCAGGCGGTGGAATAGTGGTTGGGATCGTGGAGCCCGTTGGGGTTGACGAAGTGGGTGCCGGTGCAGCCCAGCTCCTGGGCCCGCTGATTCATCAGGGCCACAAAGGCATCCTGAGACCCGGACACCGTCTCCGCCAGGATGCAGGCCGCCTCGTTGGCGGACACCAGCATCATGCAGTACAGCAGCTGCTCCACCGTCAGCACCTCGCCCTCCTTGATGTCGGCAGAGCTGCCGGTGGGATCCATATCGTTGACCAGGGACGGCGCAGTGACCGGCTGATCCAGGGTCAGGACCCCCTGGTCCACGGCCTCCAGAGTCAGCAGAGCCGTCATGACCTTGGTAATGCTGGCGGGATACTCGGTGTCCTTCTCGTTGAGGCCGTACAGCATCCGCCCGGACTCGTAGTCCATCAGCAGCGCCGCCTTGGCGTTTACCTGAGGCATCTCCACGGCAGAAGCCTGGGGCACGCAAAACAGGCCCGTCAGCAGAAGCGTCAGCAAAAAAACAGATAAAAACCGGCGAATTTTCATTTTCTTTTTCTCCATCTATGCTATAATGGTGGTGGGAATCAGGTCAGCGTGCCCGTTCCCTGCTTATTACCTTTCATTATAAGCAAAATCCAACAGGGAGTCAACAACAGAGCCTATGGGAAAAGTTACAAAAACGGAAATATTTTTGCTGGTCCTGACGCTGCTGTTCGCGGCCCTGTCGGCGGCCCTGTTTTTCACCGGCCGCCCCCAGTCGGAGGGCTACACCGTCACCGCTCAGCGCGGCGACGACAGCCCCCGCCAGCCGGAGTCCTGCCCCCTGAACATCAACACCGCCACCGCCGGCCAGCTGGAGACTCTGGACGGCATCGGCCAGGTGCTGGCTCAGCGTATCGTGGACTACCGCAATGCCAACGGCCCCTTTGCCTCCGTGGATGATCTGCTGGAGGTCAATGGCATAGGCCCCGGCATTTTAGAGACCATCCGCCCCCAGATCACCACAGAGGAGGAACCATGAAAATTTTAGTAGTAGACGACGAGCAGCTGCTGGTCAAGGGCATCAAATTCAACCTGGAAAACGAGGGCTACCAGGTGCTCACCGCCTATGACGGCGCGGCAGCGGTGGAGCTGGCCCGGCGAGAGCCGCTGGATCTGATTATCCTGGACCTGATGATGCCCCAGCTCTCCGGCAGCGAGGCGTGTATGAAGATCCGGGAGTTTTCCGATGTGCCCATCATCATGCTCACCGCCCGCAGCGAGGATGCGGACAAGCTCATGGGCTTCGCCTGCGGCGCCGATGACTATGTCACCAAGCCCTTCAACATCCTGGAGCTGAAGGCCCGGATCAAGGCCCTGCTGCGCCGGGCCGGCGGTCCCTCCCGCGCGGGCCGCAGCCCTGCCCTGCTGACGGTGGGAGACCTGAGCCTGGACACGGAGCAGCGGGTGGCCCTCCGGGACGGCCGCACCATCGACCTGACGGCCAAGGAATACGATCTCATCGAGCTGCTGATGAAAAATCCCCGGCGGGTATACAGCCGGGAAAGCCTGATGAACCTGGTGTGGGGTTATTCCTACGCCGGGGACTACCGCACGGTGGACGTACACATCCGCCGTCTGCGGGAAAAGCTGGAGAAAAAACCGGCGGAGCCGGAGTACATCATGACAAAGTGGGGAGTTGGTTATTATTTTGCGGGGGAAAACCAGCCTACAGTTTAAGTTCGGCATGAGCTATATCCTCATCATCCTGGCGGTGCTGGCCCTTCTGAACACCTATCCGCTGCTGATCTCCCAGAGTCTGGTGTTCCAGACCAAGGAGACCGCCATGAAGAGCAGCGTCAAGATGGTGGAGTCGGCCCTGTCCGGTCTGCCGGAGCTGACGGAGGAAAATGTGGGGCAGGCTCTGGCCTCGGTGGAGGAGACCGGCGTGTCCCGCCTGCTGGTAACGGACACTGCCGGGCGCGTCCTGTTTGACAGCCGGGAGGGCGGCAATGCCCGGGGCATGTATGCCGCGTATACGGAGATCGTCCAGGCCCTGGACGGCAACGATGCCTTTTACTGCCGGTACGACAGCCATGCCTTTCTGAGCCGGGGCGCATCCCCGGTGGTATACCGCAACCGCATCATCGGCGCGGTATACGCCTATGAATACGACACCCAGCAGGCGGAGCTGCTCCAGAGCTTTCAAACGAACCTGACGCGTATCTCCCTGTTCATCGGCATCCTGGTGGTAGCCCTCAGCACCCTGCTGTCCCGTGCCTTCACCCGGAAGATCCGGGACCTGCTCCAGGCCATCCGCCAGGTCCGGGAGGGAGCTTACAGCCACCGGGCCGTGGTTCGGGGAAACGACGAGATCGCCCAGCTGGCCACGGAGTTCAACAGCCTCACGGGCCGCCTGCAAACCACGGAAGCGGCCCGGCGCCGCTTTGTATCCGACGCCAGCCACGAGCTGAAAACGCCTCTGGCCGGTATCCGGCTGCTGACGGACTCCATTCTCCAGACGGAGGATATGAATGCCGATACCATCCGGGAATTCGTGGAGGACATCGGCCGGGAGGCCCAGCGGCTCAGCCGCATCACCGAGGATCTGCTGCGCCTGACCAGGCTGGACAGCGGCGTTCAGGACGCTGCCTATCCCGTGTCTGTGTCCCGGGTGCTGGAGCGGGTGGTCCGTATGCTGGGGATAGTGGCCCGGGAAAAGGAGGTCACGCTGACCTACGAGGCCAACGAGGACGCCGTGGTCCGGGCCACGGAGGACGACATCCACCAGATCCTCTATAACCTCATAGAAAACGGCATCAAATATTCCGGCTCCATGGGCTTTGTTCACACCGCCCTGCATGTCACGGACTCCACCGTGGAGATCCGCGTGGAGGACAACGGCATCGGCATCCCCGACGAGGACATGGAGCATGTATTCGAGCGGTTCTACCGGGTGGATAAAAACCGGTCCCGGGCCGTAGGCGGTACGGGTCTGGGCCTGAGCATCGTCAGCGACACGGTCCGCCGCCGGGGCGGTGCCATCCGGGCAGAGCACCGGCAGTCCGGCAGCGGCACGGTGTTCATCGTGGAGCTGCCCCTGGCCCGGCGAGAGGAGGACGACACATGAAAAAGCGCCTGCTTCTCCTGCTCCTGTGCCTGACGCTGCTGCTTACCGGCTGCGCCGCAGGCAAGGAGCAAATGCCCGTCTTTCGGATCTACGGTCTGTCCGACACCCCAGGCAGCGATGCCATCTCCGCCGTCACCGTGGACTGGTCCGGGCAAAAGTCCCTCACCGTGGACCGGCAGGCCCAGGCCGCCCTGGAGCAGCTGCTGGGCGGCTGCACGGAGCCCGGCTATCGCAGTCCCATTCCCCAGGGAGTCCAGCTGCGCAGCTGCCAGCTTACCGGCGGCATGGCCCTGGTGGATTTTTCCCAGGGCTATGAGCAGCTGTCCGGCATCGACCTGACCATGGCGGACTACTGCGTCACTCTGACGCTTTCCCAGCTGCCCGGCGTGTCCGTGGTGCGCATCACCGTGGAGGGGCAGGAGCTGGCCTATCGCAGTCACAGTCTGCTGCGCTCTCAGGATCTGCTGATGACCAGCGAGGACGACGTGTCCCGCACCCTGGCCATCCGCCTGTATTTCCCCGCCCAGAGTACCGGACAGCTGACGCCGGAATCCCGCACCCTGACACTCCATGAGGGCGACAGCTCCGCCGAGGCCATTGTATCCGCCCTGCTGGCCGGTCCCCAGGCCGACGGCCTGTCTCCCCTGCTGCCGGACGGCTTCCAGGTGCTGACCGTCCGCGTAGAGAGCGGCACCTGCTATCTGAACCTGCCCCGGTCGGACGTTTCCCTGCTGCCGGAGGGCCAGGATGCTCAGGAGCTGCTGGTCCGGGGTATGGTGAACTCCCTGTGCTCCATCGCCAGCGTGGACCGGGTCCAGCTGCTGCTGGACGGCGAGGTAGCCGCCTCCTTGGGCCAGATAGACATCAGCGGCCCTCTATGTAAGGAGTAGTCCCGTAATCAGTAAAAAAATGTGCCGCCCGCAGGCGGCACATTTTTTTCGGCTATTTTACTCGTCGTCCTCGCTGTCCTTGGCGTTGGCCAGGTCGCTGAGGTCAAACTCCAGCTTTTCGCCGCATTTGGGGCAGCGGATCTCACCGCTGTCCAGGGTATCCTCGTCGAAAACGATTTCTTCCTGGCAGATGGGGCAGGTGGTCTCGAAATAGGACTCATCGTCATCGTAGTCCTCCTCGTCCTCGTCATCCATCTCGTAGAGGGCCTCCTCCACGTCGGACAGATCGTCGCTGACGGCATCCAGACCGTCCTCCACGTCGCACAGCTCGTCCTCCAGGTCCACGAACTTCTCAGCCATGTCGTCCAGCACGTCGATGATGGCAGCGATGAGCTTGCCCTCCTTGGTGTCGGTGTCCAGCGCCAGGCCCTCGGCCAGGCCCTTCAGATAAGCTACCTTCTCAGAAATTTCCATGTTCATGCTCCTTTCCTGATATGGGTGGTGGTGGGAAAACCGCAGTCCTTACTTGGCGCGGCCCAGATACTCGCCGGTGCGGGTGTCGATGGTAATCTTGTCGCCAATGTTGATAAACAGGGGCACCTTCACCTCGGCGCCGGTCTCCACAGTGGCGGGCTTGAGGGTGTTGGTGGCGGTGTTGCCGGCCAGACCGGGCTCCGTCTCGGTGACCTCCAGGTCCATGAAGTTGGGGCACTCCAGGCCGAACACGCTTCCCTTATAGCTCAGCACCTTGCACACGGTGTTCTCGGTGATGAAGCGGAAGGCGTCGCCCAGCAGATCCTTGCCCAGGGGCACCATATCGAAGGTCTCCTGGTCCATGAAGTAATACAGGTCGCCGTCGTTATAGCTATAGGCCATATCCTTGCGCTCCACGAAGGCTTCCTCGAACTTTGCGGTGGGGTTGAAGGAAGTTTCGGTGACGGCGCCGGTGACGATGTTCTTCATCTTGGTGCGGACGAAGGCCGCGCCCTTACCGGGCTTCACATGCTGGAACTCGACCACCTGCATGATCTTGCCGTCCATTTCAAAGGTCTTACCGTTCCGGAAATCGCCCGCGGTAATGGTTGCCATATGTGTATCCTCCCATGTCATGAGAAAATAATCCTCAACGGGAGTATTTCCTCGTATTCAAAAATTTGCCTATACAGCCCTATTATTTTACACGATAACAGGCGCTATTGCAAGAGCTTCCCGGGATTTTTTCCCCGTTTTTCCGAAAAGCCGGCTCTTTACAGAATAGTCAGGTCCTTCTTGGCCAGGGTGATATCCATGCAGCCGCCCTCCTGCAGCACCAACACGTCCTCGATGCGGACGCCGAAGCGGCCGGGCAGATAGATGCCGGGCTCGGCAGACACGGCGGCTCCCAGAGGCAGGGGGTTGTTGTTGGCAGGGGTAGCGTTGGGGGCCTCATGGATCTCCACACCCACGCTGTGGCCGAAGCTGTGGCCGAAATAGGGTCCGTAGCCCGCATCCTCGATGACCTTCCGGGCGGCGGCGTCCACATCGTGGCCGGTAGCGCCGGCCTTGGCGGCGGCAATACCCGCCAGCTGGGCCTGAAGCACCGTATGATAGACCTTCTCCATCTCCTCGGTAACATGGCCCACGGCCACGGTGCGGGTCATGTCGGAGCAATAGCCCTGATAGATGCAGCCGAAGTCCATGGTAACAAAGTCGCCCTCCTGGATCTTGCGGTCCGTGGGCACGGCGTGAGGCATGCTGCCGTTGGGGCCGCTGGCCACAATGGGATCGAAGGACATATTTTCCGCGCCGCCGGCCAGCATCAGATACTGCAAACGCGCCGCGATCTCCTTTTCGGTGACACCGGGCTTGATCTCCTTGAGGATCTGGTCCAGGGCGCCCTCGGCGATGCGCTGGGCGGCGATCATGCGCTCCACCTCCTCGGTGTCCTTGCTCTGGCGCAGGGAGATCAGCAGCTCGGTGGCAGGTACCAGCTCGCAATGCAGCTTCTCGGAATAGTGGCGATAGTCGGCCACGGTCATGTACGCATCCTCGAAGCCCAGCTTCTGCACATGGGTCTTTTCCATGGCGGCGTTGATCAGGTCCACATAGGGGTGGGCCGCGTCGGTCTGGGCGATCTCGGCGTTCTGGACCTTATTGTGGGCGGCCTCGATGTAGCGGGAGTCGGTGAAATAGAAATTCCCCTCCCGGGTCACCAGGGCCACGCCGTCGGTGCCGGTGGAGTGGAAGCCGGAGGCGTAAAAGCGGTTGGCCTCGCAGGTCAGCAGCATGCCGTCCAGCCCATAGGTGTTCAGCTTTTCCGCGATTTTGGCAAAATGGTTCATAGTACAAAAACTCCTTTCAGATCCGGTGGATGCCACCGGCTAAGTGCTTCCAGGGGGCCTGGAGGGCGTGCAGCACCTTCTGCCACGGGGTCCGGGCCCCGCCGGCGGGCTCCACCATCAGTGCCGTAACGCCGCTGAGGTTGGCGCCCAGCACATCGGTCAGCAGCTTATCCCCCAGCATGGCCGTGTGGGCGGGATCTGTCCCGGCCTGAGCCATGGCCCGGCGGAAGCCCGCCGGCTGCGGCTTTTTGGCGTGGCCCACATAGGTGATGCCCAGGTCGCGGCAAAACGTCTCCACCCGCTGGGGGCGGCGGTTGTTGGACAGGATCATCACCCGGATGCCCGCAGACCGAAGCCCGTCGATCCATTGCCGCACCGCCGCATCCGGCCGGGGCGTGCTTTTGGGAGCCAGGGTAAAGTCCAGATCGCTGAGCAGCAGGCAAATGCCCTTGCTCTGCAGCAGCTCCGGCGTGATCTGCCGGTAGCTCTCGTATACCCCGTCCGGTACCAGAGAAATGCGCATACACCAGTTCCCTTTCTCATAGGTTTGGCTATAGTGTAGCATTTTTTTCGTCGGAACGCAAGGGGGGATATCCATGCCGCTGTATCTTGCCGCCACGCCGGACCGGCTGGCTCAGGCCCGGGGCGGGGCCCC
>FR884134.1:68685-98496 GCA_000435975.1 Oscillibacter sp. CAG:241
GCCGGCCCCCCCGGACCGCCTGGCCCGGCAGCTTGCCCGGGTATGCCTGCGGCGGGGCTACGCCGGGGCGGCGGCGGACTTTGATCCGCCCGCCCGGCCGGATCGGGCCGCCCTGCTCCAGGCGCTGCTGCCTCTGCTGGCCTCCTGCGGCCGTGCCCTGTACGTTCCGGAGCACTACGCCGCCTGCCACGGAGCCTCCGTGCTGCTGTGTACGGCCCTGTCCGGCGGCACCCTGGAGGGACGGCTGAATCAGGCGGCGGCCCGGTACGGGGCGGAGCATCTGGCTTTGGACCTTCAGCGGCTGGCTATGGACTTTCCCGTGCCCTGCCCCAGCGGTCAGGGCACGGCCCTGACCCGGTCCCAGCTGGCCGCCCTGGCGGCAGGCCGCTCCACCTTCTATTCCGACGCCCTGTGCGCCCGTTACTTCACCCTGACCCGGGAGGGCCGGACCCACTTCATCCTGTTTGACGACGCACAGACCCTCCGCCGGAAGCTGGCTCTGGCCCGGTCCCAGGGCATCCGGGACGCCCTGGTCATGCTGCCGGAGGTAGAGGACATTCTGGTCCCGCTGTTCGCCGGAGAAGCGTAAAGCTCCCGCCATTTACGGTCCCGCGCGCAGAAAGAAAGCGTGCTGAACGCAAACGTTCAGCACGCTTTGAGACGATCAATAATATCTCTTGTTTCTGTTCTTGCGGGCAGCCTCGGACTTCTTGCGGCGCTTGACGCTGGGGCTCTCATAGCACTCTCTTCTCCGCACTTCGGCCAGGACGCCTGCCTTGGCGCAGCTTCTCTTGAAACGCTTCAGAGCGCTGTCCAGGGACTCGCCTTCCTTGACGTGGACTTCGGACATCTATTTTCCCTCCCTCCGATGTATCCGGCTTCATCCAGGATACTCTTTAAGAGCCATTGGACATGACTTTAACAATAGCATTATACTGTGTACCCTCTGCCTTGTCAAGCCATTTTCCAACATTTTTTATGAAAACGAAAATTATTTCGCGGGCTTGACGATGAGGTTCATCAGCTTGTCCTTCACCAGGATGGTCTTGACCACGGTCATGCCCTCGGTGGCCTTTTTCACCTTGTCCAGCTCCATGGCGGCAGCCATCACGGTGTCCTGTCCGCTGCCGGCGGGGACAGTGACGGCGCCCTTGAGCTTGCCGTTGACCTGGATGGCCATGTCCACATGGGTGTCCACGGTCTTGGCCTCATCGTAGGTGGGCCAGGGCATCTGCATGGCCATTTTGCCGGTCTTGGCGGCATAGCCGGTAAGCTCCCACATCTCCTCCACCATGTGGGGCGCGAAGGGGGACAGCAGCAGCATCAGCTGCTCCAGGTCGCCCCGGGTCAGACCGTTGGTATAGAACTCGTTGACCATGGCCATCAGGGCTGCAATGGCGGTGTTCATCTTCAGGTCGTCGATGTCGGCGGTAACCTTCTTGATGGTCTTGTGGATCAGGGCCTCGTTCTTCTGGGAGAGCTCGTCGCTGTCCTGGGCCAGGTCCATCAGATTCCAGCAGCGGTCCAGGAACCGCTTGGAGCCCTTCACGGCCTCGTTGGACCAGGTAACGGCCTTCTCAAAGTCGCCGATGAACATAATGTGCAGGCGCATGGTATCCGCGCCGTACTGGGCCACGATATCGTTGGGATTCACCACATTGCCCCGGGACTTGGACATTTTCTCGCCGCCCTCGCCCAGGATCATGCCGTGGCTGGTGCGCTTGGCATAGGGCTCCTTGGTGGGTACCACACCGATGTCATACAGGAACTTGTGCCAGAACCGGGAATACAGCAGGTGCAGGGTGGTATGCTCCATGCCGCCGTTGTACCAATCCACAGGGCTCCAGTATTCCAGAGCCTCCTTGCTGGCCAGAGCCTTGTCGTTGTGGGGGTCCATATACCGCAGGAAGTACCAGCTGGAGCCGGCCCACTGGGGCATGGTATCCGTTTCCCGCTTGGCGGGGCCGCCGCAGCAGGGGCAGGTTGTGTTGACCCAGTCGGTCATCTTGCTCAGGGGGCTTTCGCCATCGTCGGTGGGCTCATAGCTGTCCACCTGGGGCAGCACCAGCGGCAGCTGCTCCTCCGGCAGGGCCACCCAGCCGCACTTGGGGCAGTTCACCAGGGGGATGGGCTCGCCCCAGTACCGCTGGCGGGAGAACACCCAGTCGCGGAGCTTGTAGTTGACCTTCTCCTGGCCGAAGCCCTGCTCCACCACATACTTCTTCATGGCGGGGATGGCTTCCTTCACGGTCATGCCGTTGAGAAAGCCGGAGTTCACCATGACGGCGCTGTCATCCTTGGCCACGAAGGCCTCCTTGGTAACGTCGCCGCCCTTGACCACCTCGATGATGGGCAGGCCGAACTTCTTGGCAAACTCCCAGTCGCGCTGGTCGTGGCCGGGCACGCCCATGACGATGCCGGTGCCGTAGCCCATGAGGACGTAATCGGACACGAACAGGGGCAGGGGCTTGTGGGTCACGGGGTTCATGGCCTCGATGCCCTCCAGCCGGACGCCGGTCTTTTCCTTGTTCAGCTCGCCCCGCTCAAAGTCGGACTTGTGGGCGGCTTCCTCCTGATAGGCAGCCACGGCGTCCCAGTTCTTGATCTTGGGCTGCCAGCTCTTCAGCAGGGGATGCTCCGGGGAGATGACCATATAGGTGGTGCCGAACAGGGTATCGGCCCGGGTGGTGTACACGGTGACCCGGTCACCGATATTGGTATCGAAGGTAATCTCCGCGCCGGTGGACCGGCCGATCCAGTTGCGCTGCTGGATCTTCACCCGCTCGATATAGTCCACATCCTCCAGGTCGTCCAGCAGGCGCTGGGCATAGGCGGTAATCTTCAGCATCCACTGGCTCTTTTCCTTGCGGATGACCTCGCTGCCGCAGCGCTCGCAAACGCCGTTGACCACCTCCTCATTGGCCAGCACGCACTTGCAGCTGGTGCACCAGTTCACAGGCATGGTGGTCTTGTAGGCCAGGCCCTTCTTGAACATCTGCAAAAAGATCCACTGGGTCCACTTATAGTAGTTGGGGTCCGTGGTGTCCACCACCCGGTCCCAGTCAAAGCCGTAGCCCAGCATTTTCAGCTGGCTGGTGAAGTTGGCGATATTCTGCCGGGTGACAATGGCAGGATGGATGTGGTTCTTGATGGCGTAGTTCTCCGTGGGCAGGCCGAAGGCATCGAAGCCGATGGGAAACAGGACGTTATAGCCCTCCATGCGCTTTTTGCGGGTGACGATGTCCATGGCGGTAAAGGGCCGGGGATGGCCCACATGCAGGCCCTGGCCGGAGGGATAGGGGAACTCGATGAGCCCATAAAACTTGGGGCGCTTGTCCCCGGTAACGGCGGCATAGGGCTTGGTCTCCTCCCACCGCTTCTGCCACTTTTTCTCAATGGCGGCAAAATCGTACTTCATGCTGTTTTCTCCTTCTTATGATGAATTATCAATGACAAATAAAAAAGTCCCCGACCGTCTGTGCGGTCAGGGACGTGAAAACGTGATACCACCCTGCTTCGGCCGCGGATCGCTCCGCAGTCCTCATAGGCTCCTCCAATAAGGAGCGCCGCCTGTAACGGGGCGCAGCCGTCCCGCCCTGTTCAGGCGGGAAACTCCGGGGCCAGTACAACGGAACGCCTCCGCCGGCTTGCACCATCCGCCGGCTCTCTGCAGGGGGACCTGTCCCGTCTTTTTCCCTTCACGGTCTTTTGCAAAAATCAAGTACATTGTAACCGCTGCTTCCCGGTTTGTCAACCCCCGCTTTTCCGGGATAATCTGCCTCCCGGCGGCTAAAGATGTTGACGCGGCGGCCCGTTGCGCTTATAATAGGTAAAAATCACCCTGGCGGTTTTCCCCGTTTCCCGCCGCGGAAGGAGCGTTATATGAAACAGATCATTCTTACCGGTGACCGGCCCACCGGCCGTCTGCATGTGGGCCACTATGTGGGCTCCCTGAAGGAGCGCGTGGCCCTTCAGAACTCCGGCAAATTCGACGAGATCTACATCATGATCGCCGATGCCCAGGCCCTGACCGACAACGCCGAGCACCCGGAGAAGGTCCGCCAGAACATCATGAACGTGGCCCTGGACTATCTGGCCTGCGGCCTGGACCCGGAAAAGTCCACCATCTTCATCCAGTCCATGGTGCCGGAGCTGACGGAGCTGACCTTCTATTATATGAACCTGGTCACCGTGTCCCGGGTCCAGCGCAACCCCACCGTGAAGGCGGAGATCCAGATGCGAAACTTCGAGGCCAGCATCCCCGTGGGCTTCTTCTGCTACCCCATCAGCCAAGCGGCGGACATTACCGCCTTCCGGGCCACAGCCGTCCCCGTGGGCGAGGATCAGCTGCCTATGCTGGAGCAGTGCAAGGAGATCGTCCACAAGTTCAACGCCGTCTACGGCGACACTCTGGTGGACCCCCAGATCATTCTGCCCAAGAATCAGGCGTGCCTGCGCCTGCCGGGCATCGACGGCAAGGCCAAGATGAGCAAGTCCCTGGGCAACTGCATCTACCTGTCCGACAGTCCCGAGGACATTCGCACCAAGGTCATGTCCATGTTCACCGACCCCACCCACCTGCGCCGGGAGGACCCCGGCCACACCGAGGGCAACCCGGTTTTCATCTATCTGGACGCCTTCTGCCGCCCGGAATACTTCCCGGAATTCCTGCCGGAATACAGCGGTCTGGATGAGCTGAAGGCCCACTATCAGCGTGGCGGCCTGGGCGATGTGAAGGTGAAGAAGTTCCTGAACAACGTTCTCCAGGCAGAGCTGGCTCCCATCCGCCAGCGCCGGGAGGATTGGGAAAAGCGCCTGCCCGACGTGTATGAGATTCTCCGCACCGGCAGCGAAACGGCCCGCAATACCGCCGCCTCCACCCTTCGCGATGTGCGTCACGCCATGCGCATTGACTACTTTGAGGACAACAACCTCCTGCGTCAGGACTGAATCGGCATAAAAAATCCTGTCCCCCCAAGGGACAGGATTTTTTTTGCTCTGATTTATGCGTCGATGCCGCGGCTGGTAAGATACTTCTTCACCATCAGCGCAACCTTGAAGGTGATGGCATCGTCGAACTCCCGCAGGTCCAGCCCCGTCAGCTTCTTGATCTTCTCCAGCCGGTACACCAGGGTGTTCCGGTGGACAAACAGCTTCCGGGCAGTCTCGGACACGTTCAGGTTGTTCTCGAAGAACTTGTAGATGGTGAACAGCGTCTCCTGATCCAGAGCGTCGATGGGGTTCTTTTTGAAAACCTCCTGCAGGAACATCTCGCACAGGGTGGTGGGCAGCTGATAGATCAGGCGGCCGATACCCAGGTTCTCATAGTTGATGACATAGCGCTCGGTGTCGAACACCTTGCCCACCTCAATGGCGATCTGGGCCTCCTTATACGCCTTGGCCAGATCCCGCAGATGCAGTGCCAGGGTGCCGATGCCCACGAACACCACGCTCTCGCCGTCTACCCGCAGGGCCTCCTCAATGGAAGCGGCCACCTTTTCCAGGTCCTTGCCGCAGGAGTTCTCGGGCATCTGGTGGATCAGGGCCACGTCGTCATCGCCCACGCTGAGGACAAAGTCGTTCTGCCGGTCCGGGAACATATTCTGCACCACGTCCACGGGAATGGCCTCGGACCGATCGTCCACCGGGCGGATGACAAAGACGCCGCGGGGTACCTCTGCCGCCACATGCAGCTCCTTGGCGCGCATGTAGATGTCACTGATGAGGATGTTATCCGAGATGATGTTCTTGATAAAGGAGCCCTTGTCGTGCTTTTCCTCGTAGTAGACCTTGGCGGCGTTCAGCGCCACGCAGGCCATGGAGCATACGGTGCGTCCCACGCTGTCGTCTCCGCTGGTGAAAACCGCATAATCAAAGTGGGATCCCCAGCCGGGCATGGCCTTGAAGGTCTTGCCCTCCATGGTCACGCAGTTGCCTTCCGCCGCCGCGATGGGCTCCACATATTTGGTCCACTTTTTACCGATACCGGTGAGCTCGCTGCACGCGATCACCGTGCCCTCGGAGTCGATGACGCCGATGGTGCGGTCTGTGGTCTCCTTGAATTGCAGCACAACGTTTTGAAAAATTCTTCCAGACATTCTTGTTCCTCCCGCCGATAATTTGGGCTGTGGGTATTTTGTGCAAACTGTCAGGCCGTTACCCCTATTATATCGTCAGAATCACGGATTTGCAAGTATTTTTTTATCTTTTCTACAAATTTCTTTAGGCTTTTTTTGCAGTTATGTCGATAAACACACCTAATGACAGTCAACAAGGGCGTTTTTTTCCTCCGGAGTCAGCACACGGAAGGCCCCGGGAGCCAGCTCCGGGTCCAGCCGCAGCGGCCCCATGGACAGCCGCTTCAGGTACGTCACCGGCTTTCCCCGGGCCGCCAGCATCCGCTTGGCCTGGTGAAACTTTCCCTCCCGCAGGGTCACCAGGGCTTCTCCCGGCGACAGGATCTCCAGTCCGGCGGGCAGGCAGCACAGTCCGTCGCCCAAGGTCATCCCAGCGGCGAAAGCCGCTGTGTCAGCGGGTTCCAGCGTGCCCTCCACCCGGGCATAGTACACCTTGTCCACATGGGACTTGGGCGAGAGCAGCCGATGGGCCAGGGCCCCGTCATTGGTCAGCAGCAGCAGGCCCTCCGTGTCCTTGTCCAGACGTCCCACCGGAGACAGGCCCCTTTTCCGAAGCTCAGGCGGCAGCAGATCCAGCACCGTGCTCTGCCGGCTGTCCTCGGTGGCAGACAATACCCCGGCGGGCTTATGGAGCATGACATAGGTGAAGCGCTCCGTCTCCACCGGCTGACCGTCCACGGAGATGGCGGCGGTGTCCGGGTCCAGCTTTTCCTCTGCCGTCCGGGCGGTCACACCGTCTATCCGCACCCGTCCCTGACGCACCAGGTCCTTTACCTCCCGCCGGGACCATCGACCGGTCCCGGCCAGCACCTTATCCAGACGCTCCATATCCGCACCTCCCGCGATTTCTTCTGTAAGAATAGCATAGTTCCGGGCAAAATGGAATAAGAAATGTACGAGGTGATGGTATGGTGGTATTTATGAGACGGCGGCAGCTGGCCATGGCCGCTGCCGGGGTCCTGGCCGCGCTGGCCCTGCTGCTCATCGTCCCCGGCTGCCAGCGGAGCGGCGGCAAGACGGAGCCGGTAAAGGCCGCCGATAACGCCGCTCGGGTGGCGTATCTGGAGGGGCTGGGGTGGCAGGTGACGCCGGAGCCCCTGGAGACACTGAGCCTCCTGCTGCCGGAGGACCTGTCCGGCCATACGGAGTACACAGCGCTGCAAAAGGATCTGGGGCTGCCCTTTGACCAGTGCGGCGGCAAGACCGCCACCCGGTATACCTATACGGTGCTGAACTATCCCGATATCCCCCAGGGGGTCCAGGCCAACCTGTTCGTCTGCGGCGACCAGGTCATAGCCGGGGACATCACATCCCTGGGGCAGGGCGGCTTTCGCCGAAGCCTGCAATTCCCTGAGCAATAGAAAAGGGCCTCCCGGCGGGAGGCTCTTTCCTATTATTTCCGCTTATTTCCGCTTGCCTTCTCCGGTGGCCAGCAGCATAACGACGCATCCCGCAGCAGCACAGGCTACTTCAAACAGCAGCATGCCGCTGACCCCGGCCCGGTCCAGGATCAGTCCGCAGCACAGGGACCCAAAGGCCGACCCAACGCCGGAGGATGCCACGCTGATCAATGCCTGTCCTTTCACCTGATTGCCCCGATCAATGTGCTCCACCACATAGTACACGGTGGCCGGAGTGAAGATCCCGTACTCAAAAAATTGCAGCACCGATGCCAGATAGATGGCGGTCATAGACTCCGCCAGCCAGAAAACTACGATCTTCGCCAGAAACGCACCTGCGCACAGACGCAGCAGCCATGCCAGAGACAGCCTCTGCCGCATCCGGCTGAACAGTCCCATAGCCGGCAGCTCCAGAAACGCCGCCAATGCCAAAGCCGCACCCATGGCTCCGGACCCGGCCCCGGCCTTCTCCACGATGTGGATCATATAAGTACATGAGGAGCTGTGGCACGCCATCAGCAGTGCGCATGCCGCAAGCAGCAGCACAAACCGGGGATATTTCCGCAGCAGCTGGAGGTTGGTAAGAACCCGGGGCCTCTCCCCTTCCATTCTGGGAGCCGGCGCTGACCGGAATCGCCACACCGCCAGGGCCAGTATCGCAAACAGTCCCGCAAACACCGGAACCACCAGCGTCGGAGCGTACCGCTCCGTCAGCTGACCCAGGAGCAGCACCAGCGCCGCATAGCATGCCGAGCCGATGCCTCGTCCCAACCCGAAGTTCAGGTCTGCCCCGGCCATCTGCCACTCCATAGCCATGGAGCTGAAAAATGGTTGCGTTGCCGTCAGGCATACGCCGATGAGTACATACAGCACCGCCGTCAGCAGGCGGTTGGCTCCCCAGGCCCACATCACTCCCGCCGCGGTCGCCGCCAGACACACCAGCGCCAACCCCAGACGCCGGCTGGTGAAACGTCCGTCCCGGTCGGCCAGTGCCGCCAGCCCCGGCTGCACCACGATAGGAAGCGTCAGCGCCAGAAACGATACCACGCCGATCTGGCTGTTGGAAAAGCCCCGGTACAGCAGCAGTACCGTCAAAAAAGCCCATATGGTGGCGTATCCGCCCCAGAACAGGCCCTGTATCAGGGCATAGTGTGCGTTCATCCGCCGCAGCTGCTTCTCCGGCATGGTGCATCCCTCATTTCCTGTTGATTCTACAGGATTTTACCATATTCCCGGCCTCTGTCAAGTCCCACGGCGCCGAGGAAAACCTCCCGCGCTTACTGCGCACGGCGCCGGGTGCCTGCACCGCGGCTTTTGAACGGGAAAACGGAGTCTCTCATCTCCGGAGGTTTTTTGGCTTGCAACCCGGTCAGGTTTGTGATATAATAAACGATATCATAGGATGGATACGTGTTATCCAATTGAGAGGAGCATTTTTCGATGCGCGTTATCGACCTGGAAAATATCAATTATGCCATGCGCAACGAGACGCAGTTTGTTCTGCGCTGTGAGGAGGTATTTCACGACAAGATCAGCGCCGCAGCCGCCGCTATTCTGTCCAACCGCCAGGAAAAGCCTGTGGTTGCCCTGACGGGCCCCTCCGGCTCCGGCAAGACCACCACCGCCATGCGGCTTCAGGAGTACCTGCAGAATCTGGGCGTCAAGGTGTGTCTGCTGAGCATGGACAACTTCTTCCTGCCGCTGGACAAGCGCCCGCCCGAGGCCACAGACTGGGAGTCCCCCTACTGCGTGGATGTGGACACCCTGCTGATCTGCATCTCCCAGCTGCTGGACGGCATGGAGGCCGACATTCCCTGGTACGACTTCAAAAATGGCACCACCGGCGGCTATAAAAAAATGCAGGGCGACAAGGACTGCATCGTCATTGCCGAGGGCATCCACATGCTCAACCCCCTGATTTTCGACAAGCTCCGGGGCATCGCCAACGGCGTGTATGTAGCGCCCCGGACCCGTATCATCACCAATGACGACAAGATTGTCCGGCCCGAGCAGCTGCGGGTGGCCCGCCGCCTGATCCGGGACTACAACACCCGGGGCCATTCCCTGCAGGACACCGTGGAGCGGGCCGAGAGCGTGGACCGCGGCGAGGTGAACTACATCATGCCCTACAAGAGCAACGCCGCTATCCACATTGACACCTTCCACGATTACGAGCCCTGCATTCTGGCCAAGTACCTTAACGAAATTCCCCAGTTCCGCCAGGAGCTGACGCCGGAATATCTGGAAATGCACGGCCTGACGGATCTGATGAAGGTGGTGGGCGGAGTTCCGCCGCTGCACACGGCCTACGTCCCCCGCAATTCCATTGTCCGTGAATTTGTAGGCGGCAGCTGCTACCAATATTGATCAAAAGCGCACAATTATTCCCCGAAAGGAGTAGGATCCATATGAAAATCATCACCATCAGCCGTGAGTTCGGCTCCGGCGGCCGCGAGCTGGGCAAGCGTCTGGCCGAGGAACTGGGCATCCATTGCTACGACCATGAGATCATCGAGCTGATTGCCAAGGAGCATGGCTTCGACGAGCGGTATGTGGCCAACATCTCCGAAAAGTGCATCGAGGCCGCCTATCCCATGACCATCGGCCATCGGTTTGCTATGCCGCCGGTGCAGATCATGGACCAGGGCTTCCAGGTGGCCGCCGCCCAACAGCAGATCATTGAGAATTTCGCCAAACAGGGCGACTGCGTCATCGTGGGACGCTGCGCCGACGTGATCCTGAAGGACTATCATCCCCTGAACCTGTTCGTCTATGCCGACGCCGAGTCCAAGATCCAGCGCTGCATCGACCGGGCCCCGGAGGGGGAGCACCTGTCCCGCAATGACATTGCCCGCCGCATGAAGCAGGTGGACAAAAACCGCGCCCAGTACCGCCAGATGTTCGCCGACAACAAGTGGGGCGCCAAGGAGACATACCATCTGTGCGTCAACACCTCCGGCCACGAGATCAAGGATCTGATCCCCGGCCTGGCCGCCTTCGTCCGCTGCTGGTTCGGCGAAAAGTAAATTGTTTCGGATAAAAATCCCTCCGGTGTAAGCCGGAGGGATTTTTCCCGTTTATTCCACCATTTCCAGAATGCGTCCATAGATCCGCCGGGACAGCGGCAGGGCCTCGTCCAGCAGGATCTGTCCCCGGGTGCGGTACTGGGCGGCAAAGGCCACGTCCCGGATGCTGCCCAGGTTGATGAGGACGTTGAGCCATGCCCCCTGGATGGCGCACCCCAGGTGCAGGGCCGCGCAGCCCAGGTCGCTGGCCGCATTGGCGTTGGACCGGTCCACCAGCCCCTCCGTCAGGCGCAGCGCCTCCAGCGACAGCTCCATCATCTCAAAGGGGGTCCTGGTGCAGCCCTGCAGGGCCTGCTGCATGGCCTGCGACCGGGCGGTCTTCTCCTCGTCGGTGCCCTTGGGCATAGCGAACACGGCAGACACGGCGTTGAAGGCCTCCGTGTCCCGCTGCATCACGTCCAGGAACCGGTGCTCCAGGTCCCGGGCCTTTTCCAGGGTCTCCCGTGCCAGGCCATCGAATTCGGCGTACTTCTTTTTGCCCACGGTCAAAGACCCCACCATGGCGGTCAGGGCTGCGCCCAGGGCCCCGGCCAGTGCCGCGGCAGACCCGCCGCCGGGAGCCGGTGCGTCGGAGCCCAGCAGGTCCGCAAAGCCCCGTACCGTCAGTTCAGAAAGCTGCATGACGTCCTCCTTATTCCATGCCCACCAGGTGATACTCCATCACCTGCTTATGGCAGTCAAAATTCTCCAGCTTCAGGTAGTATTCCGCGCAGTCCACCAGGGCCTTGGCCGGGGTCAGGCCCACCAGCTCCGTGCCGATAATGCGCACGCCCCACCGGTCCGCCAGAGCCCGGATCATCTCATAGGCGTAATACAGCGGCGTCCCCTCATAGTTCACCATATTCATGGACACCTGGGCCACGTTCCGGTCCTCCAGCAGCAGGCCGATGGCCTTGCAGTATTTGAACCCGCCGGAGGAGCCGCGGATGGCCTTGGCGATGGACTTGGCGATCTCCACGTTGTCCGTGTCCAGGTTCACGTTGAAGGCCACCAGCGGCATCCGTGCGCCGATGGCGATGATCCCGGCAGTGGGGTGGACCTTCCTTTCGCCGAAATCCGGGGCCCACTCCGGCTGCAGGAGCTTCTCGGGCATCCCCTCGAACTGTCCCTTGCGGATCTTGGCCAGGTTCACCCGATCCGGAGACGTGGCGGAGTCCTCATACAAAAAGCTGGGGATCCGCAGCTCGTCCCAGATACGCCCCGCCACCTGCTTGGACAGCTCCACGCACTCCTGCACAGTCATGCCCATGGTGGGCACAAAGGGGATCACGTCCGTGGCCCCCATCCGGGGATGGGCGCCCTGATGCTTCGTCAGGTCGATGACCTCCATGGCCCGCTTGGCCAGCCGGAAGGCTGCCTCGCCGATGCCCTCCGGGGACCCCACCAGTGTGAACACGCACCGGTTGTGGGTGCCGTCGGACTGCACGTCCAGCACCGTGCACCCGGCCACGGCCTGGGCAGTCTCCACCAGGGCGTTGAAGGCGGCCTCGTCCCGCTCCCGGCTGACGCTGAAATTGGGGATGCATTCCACAAGCTTCATCATATGTTTTTTCCTCCCGATCCTCTCTTTTTATGCGCTTCCCGGGACGGGGCCCACAGGCCCCGCCCTGGGGAAAATTTACTGCAGCTCTCCGCAGACGGCCTCCGCCGCCTGAGAAATGGCGTGGGCCTTCACCAGCTTATCCGCCTGCACCATCAGCGGGTGCATGACCACGTCCTCCTCGATGGGTGGGATCACGGTCCGAATGCGGTCGTACACGGCTCGGGTGGCGGGCGACAGCTTGTCCTCATCCCGCAGCCACAGGGCCTGGGCCCCGGCAAACAGCTCGATGCCCAGCACCTTCTGGCTGTTGTCCAGGATCATCAGCGCCTTCCGGGCGGCGGTGGTGCCCATGCTGACGTGGTCCTCCTGGTTGGCCGACGACGGGATGGAGTCCACCGACGCCGGATGGGCGTATATTTTGCTCTCCGACACCATGGACGCCGCGGCGTACTGGGCGATCATGAAGCCCGAGTGCACCCCGCCGTGTCTGGTCAGGAAGGCCGGCAGCCCCTCGGACAGGGCCGGATTCACCAGCCGCTCCAGCCGCCGCTCCGACACGTTGGCGTATTCCGCCAGGGCGATGCCCAGAAAGTCCATGGCCAGGGCCACCGGCTGCCCGTGGAAATTGCCGCCGGAGATGGCCTCGTCCTCCTCCGGGAAGATCAGGGGGTTGTCGGTGACGGCGTTGATCTCCCGGCTCACTACGCCCCACACATAGCCGATGGCGTCCCGGCTGGCCCCGTGGATCTGGGGCGTGCAGCGGATGGCGTAGGCGTCCTGCACCTTGTCCGGATTCAGGTCGAAGGACAGCCCGCTGCCCTCCAGCAGCCGCCGCAGGTTCTCCGCCGCGGTGATCTGCCCCGGCTGGCCCCGCAGGGCGTGTACCTTGGGATCGAAGGCCTTCCGGATGCCGTGCAGGGCCTGGCAGGTCATGGCGGCGGCGATATCCGCCGTTTTGGCCAGGTCCCGGGCGTCATACACCGCCTGGCAGGCGATGGCCGTCATGATCTGGGTGCCGTTGATCAGGGCCAGGCCCTCCTTGGCGGCCAGCTGGATGATGTCGATGCCGGCGGCGGCCATGGCCTCCCGGCCCGGCATCACCCGGCCCTGATACTCCGCCTCGCCCTCGCCCAGCATCACCAGCACCATGTGGGACAGGGGCGCCAGGTCGCCGCTGGCCCCCAGGGACCCCTTCTCCGGGATGATCGGATGGACCCCCCGGTTCAGCATCTGCAAAAGCGTCTCCATGGTGGACAGGCGGATGCCGGAATTGCCCCGGGCCAGGGCGTTCAGCCGCAGCAGCATAGCCGCCCGCACTACCCGGGTGTCCAGAGGCTCCCCCATGCCGCAGGCGTGGGAGATGATCAGATTTCTTTGCAGCTGGGCTGTCTCCTCCTCCGGCACAAACACCGTGGAGAACTTGCCGAACCCGGTGGTCAGGCCGTATACCACGGCCTTGTCCGCCAGCTTCCGGTCCACATAGGCCCGGGCGGCCCGAATCTTCTCCGCCGCCTCCGGCGCGATGGCCACCGTCTCCCCCTGCCGGGAGACGGCGATGACCTGTTCAATGGTCAGGTCGTGTCCGTTGATATAGATCATGTTCCGTTCCTCCTACTCCTCATGCACGATCCGTCCCTTCTTCATCACCGTGCCCACCAGGTTGCTGCCGAACCGATAGCACACATAGTCCAGGTCCGGCGCGTTCCACAGCAGCAGATCCGCCTGCTTCCCCGGCTCCACGGAGCCGATGGTCCCGGCCCGGCCGATGGCGGCGGCGGCATTCAGCGTCACCGCCGTCAGCACCTCCTCCGGCGTCATCCGGTATTTCAGGCACGCGATGTTCATGGCCAGCTGCAGACTGCTGCCGGGGCAGGACCCGGGATTGAAGTCCGTGGCCACCGCCACCGGCACCCCGGCCTCGATCATTTCCCTGGCCGGGGCATAGGCCGCCCCCAGATAGAAGCTGGTGGCCGGCAGACAGCACGCCACGGCGCCTCCCGCCGCCAGACTCCGGATCCCCTCCGGCGGGCACACGATCAGGTGCTCGGCGCTGATGGCCCCGATGTCCCCCGCCAGCTGGGAGCCGCCGATGGCGTCGATCTCGTCGGCGTGGACCTTAGGCCGCAGCCCGTGGCGCAGTCCGGCCTCCAGAATGGTCCGGGACTCCTCCGCCGTAAACACACCTGTCTCGCAGAACACATCGCAGAACTCCGCCAGCCCCTCCCGGGCCGCCCGGGGGATCATCTCCTGGCACAGCAGGCGGATGTATGCCTCCCGCCGTCCCCGGTATTCCTCCGGCAGGGCATGGGCCCCCATAAATGTGGCCGCCAGCTCCACCGGCTGCGTTTCCTTCAGCCGCCGGATGACCCGCAGCTGCTTCATCTCCTGCTCCGGGTCCAGGCCGTATCCGCTTTTTGCCTCGCAGGTGGTCACGCCCATCCGCAGCATTTCCGCCAGGACCGCTTCCGCCTTGTGCGCCAGCTGCTCCTCCGACGCCGCCCGGGTGGCCCGGACGGTGGACAGAATGCCGCCTCCCTGGGCCAGAATGTCCAGATACGGCACGCCCCGGAGCTTCTGCCCCAGCTCGTTCTGCCGCCAGCCGCCGAAGATCAGGTGGGTATGGGCGTCCACCAGTCCCGGGGTCATCAGCCGCCCTCCGGCGTCCAGAAGGGTGTCGCCGGCCTCCGGGACAGGCTGTCCCTGTCCCACGGCGGCGATTTTTCCGCCCTCCACGGCCACCCAGGCGTCCCGCAGCAGGGTAATCTCCCCCTGCTGCCGTCCCCGCCGGGCGGAATCCCCCCGGGGGGTGGCCAGCAGGCCGATGTTTGTGATATAGGTGGTCATAGCCCCTCCTTACCGGGCCCCGTGCAGCACGGCAACGATGATGTCGTCATCCTCCGGCGCGGTATAGGGCAGGGTGATATGGTCCTGTCCGGCGTACAGCCGGTTATACTCCATGGCCGTGGTGACGGCGTTGTCGTTCCGGGCCCAGCTGCGCCGGGCCACACCCACCATGGTGTCCCAGGGCATGCTCATACGCAGGATGGTGTCCACCCGCTCCGAGCCGTCCAGCACCATGCCGAACCCGCCGTTGATGGACTTGCCGATGCCCACGCCGCCGCCGTTGTGCAGGGCGATAAGGCTCATGCCCCGGGCGGCGTTGCCGGCATAGCACTGGGTGGCCATGTCCGCCATGATGTTGGAGCCGTCCTTGATGTTGGAGGTCTCCCGGAAGGGGGAGTCCGTTCCGCCGGTGTCGTGGTGGTCCCGGCCCAGCATCACGGGGCCGATCTCGCCGTTTCGCACCATCTCGTTGAATTTCAGGGCGATGTTCATGCGTCCCATGGCGTCCTGATACAGGATGCGGCACTGGGTGCCCACCACCATGCGGTTGCGCTTGGCGTCCCGGACCCACACATAGTTGTCATAGTCCTGATACCGCCGGTTGTTTTCCAGGATATACGCCGCGGCGGCGGCGTCGGTCTTGTCCAGATCCTCGGGCTTTCCCGACAGGCAGCACCACCGGAAGGGCCCGTAGCCGAAGTCGAACAGGCACGGCCCCAGAATGTCCTCCACATAGGAGGGGAACACGAATCCGTCCAGGTCGTTTTCGCCGTTGCGGCACACGTCCCGCACTCCGGCGTCGAACACGGCCTTCAGGAAGCTGTTGCCGTAGTCGAAGAAATACGTCCCCCGGTCGTGGAATTTGCAGATCATCTCATAGTGCCGCCGCAGCGACTGATCCACCAGCTGCCGGAATCTCTCCGGATCCCGGTCCAGCAGCTCCGTCCGCTGGGCAAAGGTCAGCCCCTGGGGGCAGTATCCGCCGTCATAGGGCACATGGCAGGAGGTCTGGTCGCTGAGCAGGTCCACATGCACGTTGTTGTCATACAGGTATTCCAGCAGGTCCACCACATTTCCGTGATAGGCGATGGCGCAGGGGGTCTTGTCCGCCAGATGCTGCCGGGCCATAGCCAGCGCCTGCTCCAGGCTGTCGGTGCGCTGGCTGACCCATCCCTGGGTATAGCGGGTCTCGATGCGGGAGTCGTCCACCTCTGCGATGATGGACACGGCCCCGGCGATCTCCGCCGCCTTGCCCTGGGCCCCGCTCATGCCGCCCAGGCCCGCCGACACGAACAGCCGCCCCGCCAGGTTCCCGTCGGCGGGAATCCCCAGCTTCAGCCGTCCGGCGTTGAGCAGGGTGTTGAAGGTCCCGTGCACGATGCCCTGGGGCCCGATGTACATCCAGCCGCCTGCCGTCATCTGGCCGTAGTTGGCCACGCCCAGGGCGGCGGCGCGGTTGAAGTTCTTCTGGTCGTCAAAGGCGCCCACCATCAGGCCGTTGGTGATGATGCACCGGGGCGCCAGCTTGTGGCTGTGGAACAGGCCCAGCGGGTGGCCGGACATAACCACCAGCGTCTGCTCATCGGTCATGACCTCCAGATACTTCTTGATGAGCCGGTACTGCATCCAGTTCTGGCACACCTGCCCCGTCTCGCCGTAGGTCACCAGCTCATAGGGGTACAGGGCCACGTCGAAGTCCAGGTTGTTGTCCATCATCACCTGGAAGGCCTTGGCCTCTATGCAGTTGCCCCGATACTGGTCGATGGGCTTGCCGTGAAGCGCGCCCTCCGGCCGGAAGCGATATCCGTAGATCCGGCCATGCTCCTCCAGCTCCCGGGCAAACTCCCTTGCCATCTGCAAATGATGGTCCGGGTGGATGTACCGCAGGGCGTTGCGGATGGCCAGTGCCTTGTCCGCCTCGGACAGATGGGCCTCCCGCCTGGGGGCCCGCCGGATCCCCTCCCGGAAGGTGGGATATGGGGGCAGGTCGTAATCCAATTTCACCGTCATTGCGTTGTCAACATCATAAAATGCCATAAGCTGCCTCCTGTCTTTGTTGAATATTTCCTGATTATCTATTATATTCAATTGCGGTGAATCTGTCAATTCAGCAAAAAGAAGTGATAATTTCATGTTTCATTTGGTGCTTTTCAATAATTTCTCTACAAAAACCCATCCCAATGTACCGGGACAGCCAAATCCTGAACCCCCAGCGCCCCAGGCTTTACTGCACTGCCTGAATACACACACTTTCGCGGATAAAATTTTTCGTAATCATTTGTTACCGTCTTGTAACGGAATGTACCTTGATTCCCCGGCGACAGTTCTCTACAATATCAGACAGAATCGTTTATAGGGGGATCGCATCCATGAAAAAAAAGACCATCGCCGCTCTGGCGGCAGGCGGAGCTCTGCTGCTGGCAGCCGCCGTCATCGGCGTTCTGAGCCTTGCAAAGGGCTATTTTATCCTCACACCGCCCACTCACATCCAGCTCAACGGCCCGTCCGAGGAACGTATCGCCGCCTTCGCTGCCTACACGGATCCCGGCGCCCAGCTGCTGCGGGGCAGCAACCGCACCGATACCGCCGTCACCGTGGAGGGCCGGGTGAACACCGAGGTCCCCGGGGACTATACCCTGACGTATCAGGCAGAGTACCGGGGGCAGCGCTACACGGCCCGCCGTCTGATCCATGTGGAGGACCGGGAGGCCCCGGAGCTGACGCTGGCCGGGGATACGGAAGTCACCGTCTCCCGCTTTGACCTGTTCCAGGACCCGGGAGCCGCCGCCCGGGACCGCTGCGACGGTGATCTCACCGCCTCTATCCGGGTAACGGACCAGGAAAGCGGCGACATCCACGTTCTCACCTACACCGTCACCGACAAGGCCGGAAATACCGCCACTGCCACCCGTCGGGTGACGGTCCGGGACGTGGTAGCCCCGGTCATCACGCTGTCCGGTCAGCGGGAGCTGTTCGTTCCCCTGGGCGGTACATTCAGGGATCCCGGAGCCACGGCCCAGGATGACGCCGACGGCGACCTGACCGCAGCCATCCGCCGGGCCGGCACTGTGGACACCTCCGTTCCCGGGGTCTATACCCTGACCTATACCGTGTCCGACAAGGCGGGCAACACTGCCTCTGCCACCCGCCAGGTGTCCGTATATGAAAATACCGCCACCGGCTCCAGTCCCGTCTACCTGACCTTCGATGACGGCCCCAGCGACCGGGTGACGCCCCGGGTGCTGGACACTCTGAAGGCCTATAACGTCCGCGCCACCTTCTTCATCGTCAACTACGGCGAGTCCGGTAAGGCTCTGATCCGCCGGATGATCGACGAAGGGCATACCGTGGCCATTCACGGCTACTCCCACGACTATGCATCCATTTACAAAAGTGACGAGGCCTTTATGCAGAACGTCTACCGGCTCCGGGACCGGCTTCGGGCAGACTTCGGGTATGAGGCCACCATTCTCCGCTTCCCCGGAGGCAGCTCCAACACCGTCAGCCGCCAGTACAGCGTGGGCATCATGAGCCGTCTGGCCCAGCGGGTCCAGAAAGAGGGCTTCACCTATTTTGACTGGAATGTATCCAGCGGCGACGCTGCCGGCACCCCCGCCTCCTCGGGCCGGATCTACAGCGCCGTCACCTCTGCCCTGCGCCACGGCCGGAGCAACGTGGTGCTGATGCATGATGCCGGAACCAAGTCCACCACCGCCGACGCCCTGCCGGATATCATCCAGTATTGTCTGGCCAACGGCTACAGCATCCAGGCCATTACCCCCGCCACCAAGCCCGTCCACCACGGCATCGCCAACTGACGCGGCCCCTTTTCCCGCTGCCATAAACGCGCCCCGTGCGGCAGACCGCTCTCCTGGCGGTCCGCCCTGCGGGGTGCTTTGGCTTACCGGGCGGGCAAAAAATAAATCCTGCGGTCCCCCCTTTTCTTTTAAGGAAATATACGCTATAATACCATTTCAGAACGATTTACACCGGGAGGGAAAAACATGTCCTCACAGCTGCTGGAGATATTGAACAGTGTGAAAACCATGTCCATTGTGGGCATGTGCAAAAACGCAGGAAAGACCACTATGCTTAACTGGATGCTGCATCACGACCGGCTTCAGGGAACCCTGGGCCTGACGTCCATCGGGCGGGACGGCGAGTCCACCGATGTGGTGACGGGTACAGAAAAGCCCGGCATTTTCGTCCGGGAGGGAACCCTGATCGCCACGGCCCGGGACATGCTGCGGCTGGGCGATGTGACTGCGGAGATCCTGGAGACCACCGGCATTCCCACGCCTCTGGGTGAGGTGGTGATCCTTCGGGCCCGCAGCGCCGGAAACGTCCAGCTGGCAGGGCCGTCCATCACCAGCCAGCTGCGGGAGGTATCCCGGATGTTCTTTGATTTGGGAGCGGATAAGTCCATCATCGACGGGGCCCTGGGCCGGAAGTCTTTGGGCGCCCGGGCGGTTGCCGAGGGCGTGGTGCTGTGCACCGGCGCGTCGTATCACATGAGCATGGAAAGGGTGGTGGCGGATACCGCCAATATCTACCGCATCATGAATCTGCCCAAGGCGGAGACCCTGCCGCCGGAGGCGGAGGACGGCCTGGAGAAATGTCTGAAGGAACACGGCGAGGCCCTGGCCCCCGGAGCGCTGACGGACTCCATGGTGGTGCCCCTGCTGCGCAGCGGCGTGCTGCGGGGCGGACGGCTGGTGGTGAAGGACCCCAGCCGGGTGCTGCTGACGCCGGATACCCTGGACAAGCTGCAGACCCGGCAGGTGCGGCTGGAAACTGCCGAGGCAGCCCGGACCCTGTGCGTGACCATCAACCCTGTGTCCGCCTACGGGTGGAAGTTCGATAAAGACGAGTTCATGGCCCGGATGCGGGAGGCCGTGGACGTTCCGGTGATCAATGTAAAGGAGGAGCTGGCATGATCGAGATCCGTTTCGAGGAAAGAGAAAAAATCGGCCTGCAGTATATTCTGGAGAGTCTCCATGGGTGCAGCCCCTTTGGCCAGGAGCGCATTCGCCGCCTGCGGTACTATACCCCCGACCAACGGCAGGAGCTGGAGCTGGAGCTGTACAATGTGGAGCGGGCCGCCGCCCATGCGGAGGAGCTGAAGGACCTGTACGACCAGATCTGTGTGGTGCTGTGCCAGATGAAGGACATCCGCGGCTCCCTGCGCCGGTGCCGGGAGCTGGAGGTGCCGGACCATGTGGAGCTGTTTGAGCTCAAGGGCTATCTCCAGCGGCTGGAGACCCTGCGGCCCATGTTTGAGCGGCTGCGGGATGCGGCGGGACTTACGGGCCTGGAATTTCATGATCCCGCTCCGGCTCTGGCCATTCTGGACCCGGAAAACACCCGCAGCCGGGGCTTTTACATCCCCGATGCCGCCACGCCGAAGCTGCGGGAGATCCGCGCCGCCAAGAAGCAGGTGGAGGAGCAGCTGTACCGGGCCCAGACTGACGCGGAGAAGGACGATCTGCGGCAGAAGCGGGTGCGCATCTGCGCCGAGGAGGACAGTGAGGAGATGAAGGTCCGCCGGGCCATGGGCGCGGCCCTGGCTCCTCTGGCCGACGATCTGATGGACGACGCCGACACCGCCGGGCGGCTGGATTTTCTCATTCAGAAGGCGCTGTTTGCCCACCGGTACGGTGGGGTACGGCCGGAAATCACCGACACCGCTCTGGAGCTGACGGATATGATCAACCCGGAGCTGTGCGACCTTTTACGGGAGCAGGGTCGTTCCTTTGTGCCGGTGTCCATCTCTCTGGACCGGGGCGCAGCGGTGATCACCGGCGCCAACATGGGCGGCAAGTCCGTGGCCATGAAAACCGTGGCCCTGAACGTGCTGCTTTTGCAGGCGGGATTCCTGGTATGCGCCAAGCAGGCCCGGATGCCTCTGTTCTGGAGCGTAAAGATGCTGTTTGACGATTTGCAGTCCATCCAGTCGGGCCTGTCCGGCTTCGGCAGCGAGATCGTCCAGTTCCAGAAGGCCCTGGCAGAGGTAGAGCAGGGGTACTCCCTGTTCCTGCTGGACGAATTTGCCCGGGGTACCAACCCCGATGAGGGCGCCATCATCGTCCAGGCCGTCACCCGGTACTTAAACGACGTCAATGCCATCTCCCTGCTGACCACCCACTATGACAAGGTGGCCGAGCACGCCCGCATCCACTACCAGATCATCGGTCTGCGGGATGTGGATCCGGAGCAGATCCGCCGGGAGCTGGCCGCTACCAACGAGGACGGCGTGGCCGTCATCGCCCGGCACATGAACTATGGTCTGTACCGGGTGGAGGGCAGGTCCGACTGCCCCCGGGACGCGCTGAATATCTGCCGGATGCTGTCGCTGAAGCCGGAAATTCTGGAAAAGATCGAGCAGAGCTATTGATTTTATTGCAGGGGGAAATGTCCGTGCAGGGCGGACATTTCCCCCTGTGTACTATATCGTCCCCAACATTATATCCAAAGGAAACAGGGTGCGAAAAATTTGTCAGATGTGCAAAAAAGTTATTGTGATTTCTGTCACAAATTCTATTGACAAATTCCTCCGCATCGCGATATAATGGGTGCAACAGAAGTTCATACTACAATCAATAGAGGCGCGGGCGACAGGGTACTGCTTCGCAGGGGACAGACATCCGTTACAAACGGAGCAGAAAGGGGCCGCTCGCCGAAAGGACAATGTCGGTCTGTGACCTTGCCCTTGGGGACGCTTGCGTAAGCTGCGTTACTGTCATGTTATCGTGTTTGTAACATGGAGCGCTATTGGTCAATGACCTTGACCGATAGCGCTCTTTTTATGCCCGAAGGAGCGCCGGAGAGAAGGAAGGCCTGTTTGCAGCAAGGCTTCTGTTGAAGGCGATCCCAAAAAATCTGAAGGAGGAAAATACTTATGGAAAAGATGACTTCTCTGCTGCGTCTGCGTATGAGCGCCAAGGATGCTCATTACGGCGGAAACCTGGTGGACGGCGCACACATGGTGCACCTGTTCGGCGACGTGGCCACCGAGCTGCTGATCAAGTGCGACGGCGACGAGGGCCTGTTCTGTGCCTATGACAACGTGGAGTTCCTGGCTCCCGTGTACGCCGGCGACTACATCGAGGCTTATGGCGAGATCGAGAAGGTCGGCAACACCTCCCGCACCATGAAGTTCGAGGCCCGCAAGGTCATCGTGTCCCGTCCCGACATCAGCGCTTCCGCTGCCGACGTTCTGGAAGAGCCCATCGTGGTCTGCCGCGCCCACGGCACCTGCGTGACTCCCAAGGACTGCCAGCGCAAGAAGATCGAGAAGTAAGGGAGCGGCAGAAATGGAAAAGCTGATTATCACCGCCGCTATCTGCGGCGCCGAGGTCACCAAGGCGCAGAATCCCGCCGTGCCCTACACCGTGGAGGAGATGGTCCGCGAGGCCAAGTCCGCCTACGAGGCCGGCGCCGCCATTCTGCACATCCATGTCCGCGAGGACGACGGCACCCCCACCCAGGACCGCGAGCGCTTCCGGGTGGTCATGGACGCCATCCGCAAGGAGCTGCCCGACGTCATCATGATCCCCTCCACCGGCGGCGCCACCGGCATGTCCCCCGAGGAGCGTCTGCAGCCCACCGAGCTGTTCCCCGAGATGGCCACGCTGGACTGCGGCACCTGCAACTTCGGCGACGAGGTGTTCGACAACACCATGCCCACCATGCGTGCCTTCGGCAAGCGCATGCTGGAAAACAGCATCAAGCCCGAGTACGAGTGCTTCGAGCTGGGCCACATCGACACCATCCTTGGCATGGCCAAGAAGGGTGAGGTGCCTGCCCATCCCATGCAGTTCAACTTCGTCCTGGGCGTCCACGGCTGCACCCCCGCCACCGTGGAGAACCTGGCCTTCTTCGCCAGCAAGATTCCCGCAGGCTCCACCTGGACCGTGTCCGGCGTGGGCCGGGCCGCCTGGACCATGGCGGCCGCTGCCATCGCCATGGGCGGCAACGTCCGCGTTGGCTTCGAGGACAACATCTATCTGGGCAAGGGCCAGAAGGCCGCGTCCAACGGCGAGCTGGTGGCCAAGGTGGTCCGCATCGCCAAGGAGCTGGGCCGCGAGATCGCCAACCCCGCCGAGGCTCGTGAGATCCTGAGCCTCAAGCCCCTGCAGTAAGCGTAAACACAATTTTGATTTTTTTTAGGAGGATATTTAACAATGGCTGAACTGAAAGGCAACAAGTACGGTACCCACCGCGTTATCGAGCCCAAGGGCGTTCTGACCCAGGCTGCTTGGAAGGTCGACAACGACATGTCCAAGGTCTATTCCAACGAGATCGTCTGCGACGTCACCTCTCTGAACATCGACTCCGCTTCCTTCACCCAGATCTCCGACGCCTGCGGCGGCGACGAGAAGAAGATCGGCGAAATGATCCTGGGCATCGTCGCTGAGCGCGGCAAGCAGCAGAATCCTGTCACCGGTTCCGGCGGTATGTTCAAGGGCGTCGTCGCTCACATCGGCGAGGACCTGAAGAAGAAGCCCGGCTTCGACCTGAAGGAAGGCGACAAGATCGTCTCCCTGGTCTCCCTGTCCATGACCCCCCTGAAGATCGATAAGATCCTGGCTATCCACAAGGATATCGACCGCGTTGACATCGTGGGTAAGGCCATCCTGTTCGAGTCCGCCCTGTATGCCAAGATGCCCGAGGATATGTCCGAGCCTCTGGCCCTGGCCGCCCTGGACGTGGCCGGTGCTCCCGCTCAGGCCCGCAAGCTGCCCAAGGAGGGCGACAGCGTTCTGATCCTGGGTGCCAACGGCAAGTCCGGCGTTCTGTGCGGCTGGGAAGCTATGAAGAAGGTCGGCCCCAACGGCAAGGTCGTGGGCGTTGTCCGCAATCCCAAGCAGGTTCCCGGTCTGCTGGAGCTGGGCGTTTACACCGATGTGATCGTGGCCGACTGCACCAAGCCCGTTGAGGTTATGGAGGCTGCTCTGGCTGCCAACGACGGCAAGGAGTACGATCTGTCCATCTGCTGCGTGAACATTGAGTCCTGCGAGATGTCCGCCATTCTGCCCGTCCACGATGACGGTCTGGTGTACTTCTTCTCCATGGCTACCTCCTTCACCAAGGCTGCCCTGGGCGCCGAGGGTATCGGCAAGGACGTCACCATGATCATCGGCAATGGCTACACCAAGAACCATGCCCAGATCACCCTGGACGTGCTGCGCGAGAACCCCAAGCTGCGTAAGCTGTTCGACGAGAAGTACTGCTAAACGAAGTTATGCGAGTGCAGGGCGGCCGGGTCTCTGGCCTCCCTGCCTTCGCCCTATCCATCTATTTGGAATCCATTCTTATTAAGGAGATACGAATATGAAGACTCGCAATGGTCTGTTCGCCGATGTCCCCGAAAATCTGTGGAATGACTGGCATTGGCAGGTTGCCAACCGCGCCGAGACGGTTGAGGATCTGAAGAAGTACATGAACCTGACCCCCGACGAGGAGGAGGGTGTCCGCAAGACCCTGGGCAAGCTGCGCATGGCCGTGACCCCCTACTACCTGTCCCTGATCGACCTGGACGATCCCTTTGATCCCATCCGCAAGATGGCCATCCCCCGGGCTGAGGAGCTGGAGTATGCCGACTATGAGGATGCCGATCCCCTGCACGAGGATACCGACTCCCCCACCCCCGGCCTGACCCATCGCTATCCTGACCGGGTGCTGCTGCTGATCACCGACCAGTGCTCCATGTACTGCCGTCACTGCACCCGCCGCCGTTTTGCCGGTCAGAATGACTGCGAGGTGCCTATGGCCCAGATCGACAAGTGCATCGATTATGTGGCCGCTCATCCCGAGGTCCGTGACGTCCTGCTGTCCGGCGGTGACTGTCTGATGGTCTCCGATGAGAACCTGGAGTACATCATCAAGCGCCTGCGCGCCATCCCCCACGTGGAGATCGTCCGTCTGGGCTCCCGCACCCCCGTGGTGTGCCCCCAGCGTATCACCCCCGAGCTGTGCGCCATGCTGCGTAAGTATCATCCCATCTGGCTGAACACCCACTTCAACACCCCCAAGGAGTTCACTGATGAGGCCGCCAAGGCCTGCGCTATGCTGGCCGATGCCGGTATCCCCCTGGGCAACCAGTCCGTGCTGCTGGCCGGTGTCAACGACTGCTCCCATGTGATGATGGAGCTGGTCCACGGCCTGGTCAAGATGCGTGTGCGTCCCTACTACATCTATGCCTGCGATCCTTCCCTGGGCCTGAGCCACTTCCGCACTCCCGTGTCCAAGGGCATCGAGATCATGGAGGCTCTGCGCGGCCATACCTCCGGCTACTGCATCCCCACCTTCGTGGTGGACGCTCCCGGCGGCGGCGGCAAGACCCCTGTTATGCCCAACTACCTGATCTCCGAGACTCCCCGGAAGGTTATCCTGCGTAACTTCGAGGGCGTCATCACCTCCTACACCCAGCCCGAGCACTATGTCCAGGATTGCCACTGCGACGTCTGCACCGGCAAGAAGAAGGTGGAGAAGACCGGCGTGGCATGGGTCGCCGAGGGCACCAAGCAGCGCTATCTGGAGCCCACCAAGCTGCTGCGCAACGAGCGTCACGTGAAGAAATAAGAGGTAATACTATGGAAAGCAAACTCGGCTTGAATATGGAGCTGGTCAACCAGGCCCGCCAGTCCGCTGCCCATGTGGCAGACGACACCCAGCGGTTCATTGACCAGCACACCACGGTCACCGTGGAGCGCGCGGTTTGCCGCCTGCTGGGCATTGACGGCGTCAATGATATGGACGTTCCCCTGCCCAACGTGGTGGTGGACCACATGATGGCTACGTCCTTCCTGCCTATGGGCGCGGCGTGGGCCATCGGCAACGCTATGATCGAGACCGGCAAGGATCCCCAGGCCGTGGCTGAGGCCATCGACAAGGGCGAGCTGGACCTGTCCAAGGTTCCCGCTCACTCCGACGAGGAGATCCGCGCCGCCATCGCTCCCGTGGTCAACGCCACCGTGGAGCGCATCAACAAGAACGTTGCCAAGCGCAATGCGTATCTGAAGGAGTGGGGCGACAAGGAAGGCCCCTACCTGTACATCATCGTGGCCACCGGTAATATCTACGAGGATATTATCCAGGCCAAGGCCGGTGCCAAGCAGGGCGCCGACATCATCGCCGTCATCCGTACCACCGGCCAGTCCCTGCTGGACTATGTGCCTTACGGCGCCACCACCGAGGGCTTCGGCGGCACCTATGCCACCCAGGAGAACTTCCGCCTGATGCGTGCGGCTCTGGACGAGGTGGGCGAGGAGCAGCACCGCTACATCCGGCTGTGCAACTACTGCTCCGGTCTGTGCATGCCCGAGATTGCCGCCATGGGCGCTCTGGAGCGTCTGGACGTGATGCTGAACGACGCCCTGTACGGCATTCTGTTCCGCGACATCAACATGCAGCGCACCATCGTGGACCAGTATTTCTCCCGTGTCATCAACGGCTATGCCGGCGTGATCATCAACACCGGCGAGGACAACTATCTGACCACCGACGACGCCATCACCGCCGCCCACACCGTTCTGGCCTCCCAGTTCCTGAACGAGGCCTTTGCCAAGGACGCCGGTATGCGTGAGGAGCAGATGGGTCTGGGCCATGCCTTTGAAATGGACCCCGCCGTGGAGAACACCTTCCTCTACGAGCTGGCTCAGGCGCAGATGGCCCGCGAGATCTTCCCCAACGCCCCGCTGAAGTACATGCCGCCCACGAAGTTCATGACCGGCAATATCTTCCGCGGCCACATCCAGGATGCCCTGTTCAACATGGTGACCATCCTCACCAACCAGCGGCTGTGCCTGCTGGGCATGATGACCGAGGCCATCCACACCCCGTTCATGTCCGACCGCGCCCTGTCCATCGAGAATGCGCAGTATATCTTCCGCACCATGAAGGATCTGGGCAGCGAGCTGACCTATAAGGAGAACGGCATCATCCGCAACCGCGCCAACGAGGTGCTGACCAAGGCCACCGATCTGCTGAAGGAGATCGAGAAGCTGGGCCTGTTCACCACCATTGAAAAGGGTATCTTCGCCGATGTCAAGCGTCCTAAGGACGGCGGCAAGGGCCTGGCCGGTGTTGTGGTCAAGGACGACAAATACTTCAATCCCTTTGTTGAAGTCATGAAAGGGAAGGTGGCAGCAGAATGAGCAGCGGACTGTATAACACCCATAAGATCGATTTCGATACCACCCTGGACCTGACCCGTCTGAAGCCCTACGGCGACACCATGAACGACGGTAAGGTGCAGACCAGCTTCACCCTGCCCATCAAGGACGACGAACGCGGCGAGGAAGCTGCCCGTCAGATCGCCAAGAAAATGGGTCTGGACGAGCCCAATGTGGCTTACCACGCCCCCCTGGACAAGGAGTTCACCTTCTATGTGGTCTACGGCAGCTGCGTCCACTCCGTAAACTATGAGGATATCCATGTAATCACCGTGGAGTCCGACGTCATGAGCATGGAAGACACCAATGACTACATCCGCGAGCATATCGGCCGCAAGGTCGTTATGGTGGGTGCGTCTACCGGTACCGACGCCCACACCGTGGGCATCGACGCCATCATGAACCGCAAGGGCTTTGCCGGTCATTACGGCCTGGAACGCTACGAGATGATCGAGGCGTACAACCTGGGCTCCCAGGTTCCCAACGAGGAGTTCATCAAGAAGGCCCTGGAGCTGCACGCTGACGTGCTGCTGGTGTCCCAGACCGTGACCCAGAAGGACGTCCACATCCAGAACCTCACCAACCTCATCGAGCTGCTGGAGGCCGAGGGCCTGCGCGACAAGTTCGTTGTTTGCTGCGGCGGTCCCCGTATCACCCATGAGCTGGCCAAGGAGCTGGGCTATGACGCCGGCTTCGGTGCCGGCAAGTATGCCGACGACGTGGCTTCCTTCGCTGTGACCGAGATGGTCAAGCGTGGCATGAAGTAAAATTTACCCTTACGCCAGACGGCCACTGTTGCGGTGGCCGTCTGGTCGTGTCTCCAAATATCCGTTTTTCACATTTCGTACAGTATGACTGTTTCGACGGTGAATCTGTTCATTTGTGAAAAAGTTATCCAATCTTCTCTTGTATTTTCCCGCCAACAGTGCTATGATTATAAATGAGAAAATAGAAGGGATTCTATTTTTTGGGAGAACGACAAATAACAAGGAGGAACTGAAATGGCAAAGAAACCTGTTATCACTGCCAAAGAGGCAGCGGCTATGATCCCCAACGGCGCCACCATTATGTGCGGCGGCTTCCTGGCCTGCGGCCAGGCCAGAGCAATCGTCAAGGAGCTGGTAGCTCTGGGCACCAAGGACCTGACCTTAATCGCCAACGATATGGGCCGCGCAGTGGGCCCCCAGGGCGAAGAGTTCTTCGGTATCGCGGAGCTGATCCACAATCATCAGGTCAAGCGCGTTATCGCCACTCACGTTGGCATGACCCCCGAGGTCGGCCAGCAGCACACCGAGGGCACTCTGGAGGTCAATCTGCTGCCCCAGGGCACCCTGGCTGAGTGCATTCGCGCCGCCGGCGCCGGCCTCGGCGGTGTGCTGACCCCCGTGGGCATCGACACCCTGGTGGAGGAGAGCCCCTTCTGCCTGGGCCGCAAGACCGTTGATGGCAAGGACTATCTGCTGATGAAGCCCATCCATGCGGACTTCGCCCTGCTGGGCACCTATAAGTGCGACGAGTTCGGTAACTGCTGGTACAAGGGCACCATGCGCAACTTCAACGTTGTCATGGCCACTGCCGCCGATACCGTTATCGCCGAGACCGAGTATCTGGTTCCCGTGGGCGAGATCGAGCCCGAGAATATCCACACCTATGGTATGTGTGTTGACTACATCGTGGAAGGAGAAAGAAAGTAATGGAAAAGAGCGAGATCAAAGGCTTTATCGCCAAGCGCTGTGCCAAAGAGCTGAAGAACGGCGACGTTGTCAACCTGGGTATCGGTCTGCCTACCCTGATCCCCAACTATCTGCCCAAGGATGTGGAGCTGATCATCCATGCTGAGCTGGGTATCGTCTCCGCCGGTAAGTCCCCCAAGGAAGGCGACGCCAACTATGATCCCTACCACGTGGTGGACGCCGGTGGTTCTCCCTCCTCCGTGGCTTTCGGCGGCGGTTTCATCGACTCCGCTTCCAACTTCGGTCTGATCCGCGGCGGTCACGTGGATGCCTGCTTCCTGGGCGCTCTGGAAGTGGATGCCCAGGGCAACCTGGCCAACTGGATCATCCCCGGCAAGAAGATGCCCGGCATGGGCGGCGCCATGGACCTGTGCGTCGGTGCCCGCAAGTGCATCGTCTGCATGGAGCACACCGCTAAGGGCAACCCCAAGATCTTTGAGAAGTGCCGTCTGCCCCTGACCGCTTCCCACTGCGTCAACAAGATCATCACCGAGATGTGCGTGCTGGAAGTCACCGAGAACGGCCTGGTCATGACCGAGATCAATCCCGAGTTCACCGTCGAGCAGGTGAAGGCTGCCACCGCTGCCCCCATCACCGTCGCCGAGAACCTGAAGTCCATGATCGACTGAGCTTCCTGCCAGTCAGCTGCATTTCATTAAGAACGCCCCGATGTCACGGCATCGGGGCGTTCAGCTTGTCAAAAAAGGGCGGCGTCCTTTTTTGACAAGCTGAGGCCCGCAGGCGAAAGCCTGCGGGCCTGTGTTATGCTGCGATAATCTGATAAGCCTTACCCGTTGGGCAGGGACTTCACGGTGACGGTAGTATGAGCCACCAGCTTGTTCCCGGCATAAACGTGGATGAAGTAGGTGCCGGTGCTGTTGTGCTTGGCCAG